>JAFVWD010000017.1 GCA_017501865.1 Clostridia bacterium
ATCTCTTTACATTTTAATAATATTTGCGTTTACGAGCAGCCTCGGATTTTTTCTTTCTCTTTACAGAGGGTTTTTCATAATGCTCTCTTTTACGTACTTCTTGAATAACACCGTCTCTTGATGTTTGTCTCTTGAATCTACGGAGTGCACTATCTAAGGACTCGTTTTCTTTAACTTTAACCTGACTCATTTAACATTCCCTCCCTCAGTTGTTACCAACAAAGGTATAATTATCATAATACAAAACAAATTATACAAGAATTTAGGCAATGTGTCAAGTAATTTTTTTTAAGATTTTGTTAAATTATTGTTTTTTGCGATTATTTTGCGTAATTTCCGACCATAATCATATATTCGCCTATTTGTGCACCAAACTCAGGAGCGCCGTCCATAATAAGCTTACCTTTCTGAACTGACTCTAACATATCGTCTATTGACATTAAAATTCCTAATGCACTGTCGAGGTTATCAAAACGCATTGTAAAGAACGGTAAGGCTCTTTTATATTCGCCGCGACCTGCCTTGCTTTTACCTGCTTTTATTCTTATATAAGCAGAAACAGTCGGTTCGTCATTAACCTTCCATGCGTAAACACGGTCAGGACTTTTGCTCGTCCAGTCGTGAATGGTTTCGTGCCCCATTTTATTGAGTGTACTTATACCTGCAGAAAGAAGGTAGAAATAGCATTTAACCAGAAGGCGTTTGTCCTCTTCCTTTTCAGGTGGTGCTTCAAGCCCGAGAAGATTTGCCATTTTGAGAAGTGCCATCATAAATACACCAAATTCATAGGTGAATTGTACACCCTTCATCTTAGGAAGAGTTGCAGGGCCTATTTTACCCTTGAAAAAGGCATTCATTGTTTCAACACTTTTAAATTGAAGCTCAACAAATTTTTGTTTGTCAACTCTTTGAGCCACTTTATTTGCGTGTACAAGCCACTCATCGCCGTTAACAACAAAGTGTGTAGCCCATTTGCCTTCAGGAGCTTCACTGTCAAGACAGCTTACCTGAAATACGCAATGCACCTTTTCGAACTTTTTCTTAAGTGACGGAACATCGGCAACAATAGTTTTTAAAAGCGGTAAAGCGCCGCAAAGGAATATTTTATTAGTATAAAGTTGTTCTTTATCTGCCACAATTTTCAGTCCCTTCAAATTGAATTAAGAATTGAGAATTAAGAATTTCGGGACCTGCGAACAGCAATTTAAAGCCTCGCATAAAATCAGCCCGTTCATTAATTCGGGTGCGGTTGCTCCGCACACAATTTTTATTCTTTATCTGAGTTTTAAAAATTAAAACTCATCATCCCAGTCGTTATCCTCTTCGAAGTCTGCCTTCATAACTTCACGAACAGCAGCAATAATGCCGTTTGAGTCAATACCGAGAGTAGACATAATATCTTCGTGAAGGCCGATTGGTGCAAATTCATCCTGAATACCAAGCTTTTTAAATGCACAGCCCTTACCAGATTCAACAACAACCTCTGCAACTGCAGAGCCGAGTCCGCCAATAACTGTATGATCTTCAACAGTAATAATACGACGGGTTTCAGTAACTGCCTTCAATATTGCATCTCTGTCAATTGGTTTAATAGTGTGCATATCAAGCACGCGAACCTTAAGACCGTCAGCATTGTCAAGGAATTCTGCAGCCTGCAAAGCCTGGAATACGCAAGAACCGCAAGCAATAATTGTAAGGTCGGTACCCTCGTGAACCTCTACTGCCTTACCGAGCTCAAAGCCGTAATCAGCATCCTTATAAAGAACGCGGTCGAAGCCACGGTTAATTCTTATATAGAAAGGACCCGGGGTGTTGTAAGCAGCCATAACTGCATTATATGTTTCATAACCGTCAGCAGGACAAATAACTGTAAGGTTAGGAATGGAGCGAGTCAAAGCGAGGTCACATATAGCATGGTGAGTTGAGCCTGCCTGCCCGAAGGATGTACCCGAGTGTGTTGCAATTACCTTTGCATTTACATTCTGGTAGCAAAGGTCAGTGTGAAGCTGATCTGCAGAACGGAAAGAAGCAAATTGAGAGAATGTTGAGAGGAATGGTACAAGACCTGCTTTTGCCATACCTGCAGCAACACCGAACATATTCTGCTCTGCAATGCCTACATTAAAGAATCTGTCGGGGAATTTCTTCTGGAAATCGCCGATTTTAGTTGATTTTGCAAGGTCGGCAGTCAAAGCAACAACTTCAGGGTGTTGTTCAGCTAATTCAACAAGTGCCTGACCGTAAATTTCAGCAGTTGAAAGAGATGTTGATTGTTCTGCTGTGTAAGATAAACCTCCAGCCATATTATTCTGCCTCCTTTTCAACGCGTTCTACACGTTTTTTGTATGTTTCTTCAAGAGCTTTTTTACCGCTTTCATATTTGGCATCATCAAATGCACCGTAGTGCCATCTGAAATCACCTTCAATGAAGTCAATACCGCAACCCTTAACTGTATCACAAAGAATGAGTACAGGCTTGTCGGTTTCGTTAGCATAAGCAAAGTCAATTGCTTCGCAAAGCTCTTTTATATTGTTGCCGTCAATCTTTTTAACTATAAAGCCGAAAGCTTCCCACTTGTCAGCTAAAGGCTCAAGAGCCATAACTTCTTCAGTAGGTCCGTCAATCATATTGTGGTTACGGTCTACAAAAGTAATAAGATTAGTGAGCTTGTAGTGTGCTGCAGACATAGCAGCTTCCCAGTTAGAGCCTTCATCAAGCTCACCGTCACCTAAAACAACAAAGGTTTTATAATCCTTCTTTAAAAGACGTGCTGCGAGAGCAGTACCTACACCAATAGAAAGTCCGTGACCGAGTGAGCCGGTAGAAGCATCAACACCGACAACCTTATTTGAGTCAAAGTGCATACCCATTTTTGAGCCTGAAAGGTTAAATGTTTTGAGCATTTCTTTGTCATTAAAGCCTAAATCACAAAGAACAGGTGCATAAGCAATTCCGGCATGACCTTTACTCAGAATAAATCTGTCGCGGTCTTCCCAATTGGGCTCCTCAACCTTTATGTGCATATATTTATGATAGCACACAGTCATAATATCCATAACACTCATACCGCCGCCGATATGACCACTGCCTGCCCAGTATGTAGTGTCAAGGCAGAGGTTACGAAGTTCATTTGCTTTCTTTTCAAGATTGAGCCATTCTTGTTTTGAAAGTGGCATATAAATTACCTCCCAATAGATATATTTGATTGTTTTATTATTTGCTGTTTTATTTTGCTGTTTTATTTAAAAAGCTCAGGATGATTATTTCTGACAACCTTAAAAGCTTCATCAGCTATTTCAATTGTTCTGTTTATATCTTCATGAGTTAAAGCTGCATTAATAAAATGGTTGTGGTGTGAAGCGAAGAATACACCGCGGTTAACACATTCTGCAATCCAATCCTGATGAAGAAGCATAGAATCATCATTGGCAATTCTTAAGTAGAAGAGTGCGGGCGGACCCGATGTAACAAGCTGGAAGCCGTTTTCAGAGCCTGCCTTTTTAAGACCTTCTAAAAGCTCTGTGCCGAGGTCGTTGAAAAGCTTTGGTGCATTAATTGCTTTGAGCTTGTTAATACAAGCAATACATGCAGCGAAAGGAACGGCACTCATCCAATAAGAGCCTGTGTATGAAAGAGAAGATGCGGCACCTCTTAAAAATTCCTTACCGCAGAAGGCTGACATATTGTAGCCGTTGGCAAGTGCTTTACAGAAGCATATAATATCTGCTTCAAATCCGAAGAAATGGTCGGAGCCTGCTAAGTCAAGTCGGAAGCCTGCGCGGACATCATCTATAATAAGAACAATATCTTTTTCGGTGCAGAGCTTTCTTACTTCCTGCCAGAAGCCGTCAACAGGGAATGCGTTGTCGAAGAAATTACCGTGGTTGTACGGCTGAGCAATAATAGCGGCAACTTCACCGTCATTTTCTTCCAGAGTCTTTTTAAGACCTTCAATATCATCCCATTTGCAGTAGAGGTTATTGGCAACGTCTTCAGGGGTAACACCCGGGTAGTCAATTTTTTGAACCATAGGTGAAACACCGTGATAAAATCCATTGAAGAAAATGAGCTTTTTTCTGTGTGTGTATGCACGTGCGGTAAGAATAGCACCCTGAGTTGCGTCATTACCGTTTTTAGCGAAGAAAGCCCAGTCAGCAGTGTGAACTGTATCAACCAGAAGCTCTGCACATTCAACCATTATTTTGCTTGGTGAAGTGGTACAGTTGCCGAGCTTTATCTGCTCAATTGCGGCATTATCTACATCCTCGTCGCAGTAACCTAAAATGTTAGGACCGTATGCACACATATAATCTATGTATTTATTGCCGTCAACATCCCAGAAATAAGTACCCTGTGCTTTTTCTGAGAAACGAGGCCATCTGTTAACAGGTATGAACTGACCTTCAGCAGGGCCCAAATGACCATAAACACCTGAAGGTATTACTTTAGATGCTCTGTCATACCATTCATCTGATTTTGTTGTTGTGTATAATGGAAAAGACATTCAGTTACCCCCTTAAGCTAAGTATAATGCAACGCGGTCGAGAATACGGTTGACATTGTCAAGCATATTAACCATACCGTGCATTTCAATTTTTCCGGTTCCTATGCAGGTGAGTGCATTTACCTTGCCGTCAAATAAAGCTCTTGCTATTTCAATAGAATCAAAAATCATTGCAGAGCGATACTTCTCAGGTGTTTTCTTCACCGTTATAAGGTGGTTGTCCTTACAGATGATTTCAACTCCGATATCATCCTTTATACCTATGAAAATATTGCCGTCAATGATGTTTGAGGCGCTGAATTTGCCTATTTCATCATTGTTACCGATTTGTGAAATGGCAACACCTATAGTGTAAAGCATAAGACGTGTGCTCACTTCAAAAAATTCGGGGTTTTTCAAATCCTCTTCAGAAGCTCTCATATATTTTGAAAGCACATCTGTCAGAGGAGTAAATTTTTTAAGTAAAAAGCCTATGTGAGTAAAACCCTTTGACGGAACAGGTGTAACGGTACCGTCAATCAGGCCGTTGAATTTTTCCGGAGATGAAAACGGAAGTTTTACATCACAGGCACCGCAGCCTTGTTCCATACGGCATTTGCCGTTTTTAAAGAATAAAGTAGCAGAAGGACCGCCTTTAACTTCAAATCCGATTGAAATAGGCTTCTGGTCTTTGATAATTTCTTTGGCTTCGGGTACTAATTCGCAAAGATTTTCGAGTGTACCCAAAACACCAAACATATTAATATATGCAAGAGTTTTAGAATCCATTAAGTTCTGCAAAGAAATTAACCCCTTTCTTTTAAATATTCTGATATAACCATACTATTTTATTTTAACAGACTGTATTGTCAAAGTCAACCAATCTTTGAGGTGAAATGTGAAATATTTTTATAGAACTTAACAATGGGAATGTTTCGGGAATAAATGATGGTTTCAAAGAGGAAGAGTTAACAAAAACAACAGCGTGTTTTTGGTTATTCCTACACTTTTTGTTAAATAAAAAAGAACTCGCGTTAAATCGCTTGACTTTTGATTTATCAATAGTATAATTATAAGTGAACACAAATTCACTTTTTAAAGGTGTTTAAAATTCAATGTTTTCAGGAGGTTTTTACAATGGATACAAGATTTGCTATATCAGAGTATCATGACGCTGCGGCAGTTACAAGACAGCTCGACGAACTTATAAAGAAACCTATTTACACAATTAAGCCGGATGTTCTTAAACAATATGAAGAAGAATATTTCGACAAAAAGTGTGCAAAGAGTAAAGAGATGATCGAGGAAGCAAAGAAAGTTATTCCGGGTGGTGTTCAGCACAACTTGGCTTTTAACTATCCTTTCCCGCTCGTTTTCACAAAAGCAGACGGAATGATGCTCTACGACATTGACGGCAATGAGTATTTCGACTTCCTTCAGGCAGGTGGTCCTACAGTTCTCGGTTCTAACCCTAAGGTTGTAAGAGATCAGGTAATTGACCTTCTTAATACATGCGGTCCTTCAACAGGACTTTTCCATGAATTTGAATATAAGCTTGCAAAGAAGATTTCTGACAGTGTTGAAACTGTTGAAATGTTCAGAATGCTCGGTTCAGGTACAGAGGCTTGTATGGCGGCAATCCGTGTAGCAAGACTCGCAACAAAGAAAAAGAATATAGTTAAAATGGGCGGTGCTTACCACGGCTGGAGTGATCAGCTTGGTTACAGCATCCGTGTTCCGGGTTCAAAATTCACACAGGCACACGGTGTTCCGCTTTATCTCTTTAAGCATACACAGGAATTTTTCCCGAATGACCTCGATTCACTTGAAAGAGTTCTTCGTCTTAATCAGTTCCGTGGCGGTACTGCTGCTGTATTTATGGAGCCAATCGGTCCTGAAAGCGGTACAAGACCTCTTGACAAGGATTTCAACAAAGGTGTTGAAAGACTTTGCCGTAAATACGGTGCTCTTCTTATATTCGATGAAGTTGTTACAGGCTTCAGAATCGGTATGGCAGGTGCACAAGGTTACTACGGTGTTTCTCCTGACCTTACAATCTTCGGTAAGGTAATAGCAGGCGGTTACCCGGGTGCAGGCGGCATCGGCGGTAAGAGAGAATATATGAAATATCTCGGTGCAGGTCTTGACAGCAGTGGCGAAAAAGTTAAAAAGGCATTTATGGGCGGTACAATGGCTGCTACACCTCTTTCATGTGTTGCAGGTTATTATACACTTGAAGAAATTGACAGACAAAATGCTTGTCAAAAGGCAGGTCAGATGGGTGACAGACTTACAAAAGGTCTTCAGGAGCTCATTAAGAAATATAACCTTCCGTTTGTTGCATTTAACCAGGGTTCGGTTTGTCATATAGATACAGTTGGTACAATGCACTACTCAATCAATTGGTCAAAACCTTGGGAAATCCCGGGTGTTCTTTCAGCAACAAGCGAAAGAAAGACAGAAATGACTCATATGGGCGCAGCTTATATGGCAGAAGGTCTTGTAACACTCGCAGGAAGCAGACTTTACACAAATGCTCAATATACTCCTGAGCTTATTGACGAAGCTCTTAAGAGATTTGACAAAGTATTCCAGAATGTTGCAATTAAAGAAGGCTGATTTAAAATAAACGAGTAAGGCACGGATTTTTCCGTGCCTTATTAGCCAGAAAATAAGGAGAACAGTTTATGGATATTCTTGAAGCAAAAGAATTAGTTATAAAAGCAGGTCACGAATTATTAAAGGCAGGGCTTATTGTACGTACCTGGGGTAATATCAGCTGCAGAGTTAACGAAAGTCAGTTTGTTATAACTCCAAGCGGCAGAGCTTATGAGGATTTAACTCCTGATGATATAGTGCTTGTCAATATAAGCGACCTTTCATATGAGGGCGATGTAAAACCGTCTTCAGAAAAAGGCATACACGCATCGTGCTATGAATTGAGACCGGGTGTTAATTTTGTTATTCATACACATCAGGCAAATGCTTCTATTGTCAGCGCATTGGGTTACGATATAAACTCACTTGAACCTTCGGCACAAGAAATTATAGGAACTGATGTACCATGCGCTTCATACGGTCTTCCGGGAACAGGTAAGCTTCGCGAGGGTGTTATAAATGCACTTAACCGCTCTACTTCGAAAGCAATAATCCTTGCACACCACGGTGCGGTTTGCGTCGGAGAAAGCTATGAGGATGCTTACACAGTTGCTTCTGCACTTGAAGATGTTTGCGAAAAGTATATTGCTGACCGTTGTTGCGAGGTTTCAGGCAAAGCCGTTAAAACTCTTTCTGAGGTTAAAGATTACATTGCAAGTGTATTTGCTTCTGAAGAAAAGTATAAACCGGCGAAAGAGTTTGTTGCTTGTGACAGTGAAAGAAAAGGTACATTCTTCAGTGTGGGTGAGCCCGAAAAAGAAGCTGCGATTATTGATATAAAAAGTGGTGCACAAATCGGCGGTGGTGAAATTCCTGAAAGCGCTGACTTACACTGGGCTATTTACAAAAAGAGAAAAGATGTTAATTTTATACATCATTCCAAAAATGAATTTGCAGTTGCGGTGTCAAGACAAGGCAAAAAGATGAAGCCTCTTCTTGATGATTTTGCTCAGCTTATAGGTCCTACAGTAAAAACTGCTGTGTTCGATGTAAACTCAACACTTAAATCAGGCAAAAAGGTAGCAAAAGCACTTGGTAACAGAAATGCAGTTCTTGTAAAGGATAACGGTGCGGTTTGCGTTGCAGGTACAGAGTATGATGCCGAAGCAATTGAAATTGTTATGGACAAAGGCTGTAAAACACTTGTAGGTGCAAATCTCTATGATTCAGTTAAACCTATTAATGCAGTAGAATCAAATCTTATGAGAGTAATTTATAAATTAAAGTACTCTAAAAAAGCAGGAAAATAAAAAGTATATACAAAAGGGGCTGTAAAAAAACGCAGGTTTTTTTACAGCTCATTTTTAGGGGATAGGGAAAAAAGATGCAGAATGGACAAACTGAGCAAAATCAAGGCGATAGCCTGTATTTTGCTTGCCCGAAGGCGTACAATGGTACGTCG
>JAFVWD010000200.1 GCA_017501865.1 Clostridia bacterium
ACTGCCGTTTTTGGCGCTTTTTTTGTCGCAACTTTTTACGAGGGCAAAGCACTCAACTACGCCTGGTTTGTCACATTGTGTAAAATTCATAACTTAAACTCCTAAATATATTATTACTTAATTTCTAAAATATCCTGCACAACCTTTGATGCAATCAAAACACCGGCAGAAACCGGCACAAACGTTGAAGATGCCGGCGTTCTTTCTCCGTCGATATTTTGCGGCACTTCTTTTGAGTAAACTACTGTCAAATGATTTATACCCTTGTTACGAAGCTCGCGCCTTATAACTCTTGCCAAGGGACATACACTTGTTTTACTTATATCTGCAATTTCAAGCATTTCAGGGTGTATCTTATTACCTGTACCCATTGATGAAATCAAACGTACCCCCTGTTTCTCTGCTCTTACGGCAAGCTCAATTTTAGCTGTAACATTATCAATAGCATCAACTACATAATCATAATCAGTAAGCTTTATTGAATCGGCTGTTTCAGGCAAATAAAAAAGGTCATACTTTGTAATTCTTAAGTCGGGATTAATTTCCAGAAGTCGTTTTTCACAGGCTTCTGTCTTTTTCAAACCAACAGTACTTTCTGTTGCTATTAACTGACGGTTAATATTAGTTATATCTACGATATCTTTATCAACTAACCCTAATTCTCCGACACCGCTTCGAGCCAATGCCTCGGCGACCGCACCGCCGACACCGCCCAAACCAAAAACTATAACCTTTGAGTTTTCAAGCTTAAGCTGATTTTCATCACCGAAAATTCTCGCTGAGCGAGAAAACCTTTCATTCATAGCTACCGACCTTTCCTTATAACTTAATCGACAATAATAATTATATAAAATTAAGAATATTTGTCAACAATAAACTTGAGGTGAAAAAAGTGAAAAAAAGGGTTATATCTCTGATGATGATATTATTGCTGATGTTTTCCTCGCTAAGCTTCAGAATTTACTGTATTGCTCTTAAAAGCGAGAATGATGTTGCAACAAAAAACACTCTGAGAAGCAATGAAATTTCTGCTACACGAGGAAATATTTATGATACAAATTTTAAAAAGCTGACAAATGTAAAAGAAAACTATATTGCCTGTATAAAGCCGACAGCAGACTCATTTATAAAAATTAAAACCCTCAAGAACCATGAAGCTATAGAGAACGAATTAAAAAAGGGACATTTAGTAACAACCGAAGTCCCGTTTCTCTCATATTTTGAACAATCTAACAGCATTTTAACTCTCACCACGTATGAACGGTACAATGATAATTCTCTGTCTCATATACTTGGTTACTGCAACGAAAGCGGTGGTGTTTACGGTATAGAAAAGCACTTTAACAAAATACTTGATAAAACGAGCGGTTCACTCGTATTAAAATACCATTGTGATGCCTTGGGCAGAGTTTTAAACGGCGAGAAAACAGAGGTGTTCAATAACAATTATAACAACAAAGCAGGTATAGTTCTAACAATAGACAAGGATATTCAGAAAATAACGGAAAATGCTTTAATTAATCACAATATAAGCACCGGCTGTGCGGTTGTCTTAGATGTTACTACCGGAGAAATTCTCGCCTGTGCTTCTACCCCTGTAATTAACAGAGAAAATTTAAGTGAAACCCTGAATAATCCTGATTTGCCATTTTTAAACAGAGCTTTTTCCGCATACCCTGTCGGTTCTGTTTTTAAAGTGGTTACTGCTGCCGCAATGCTTGAAAACGGTAACGATGAATTTATTTATAATTGCGAAGGAAGCATTTTAAAAAGTGAAAACTTATTTTACTGTAACAACCGCCAAGGACACGGTGAAATGAATTTAAAAAGCGCCCTCTCTGTTTCATGTAACCCGTATTTTATTGAGCTTTCAACTAAAGTAGGAGCAAAAAGTCTGTTAGAAACCGCAGTTTCACTTGGGTTTAACAGACGAACCGACTTTGGGAATGATTTTATGACCGACCAAGGTTGTTTACCTGACATTAATGAACTTAACAGCGAGGCTGCTATAGGCAATTTAGGGTTCGGTCAGGGTAAGCTGCTTGCAACACCTTTGCAGGTTGCCGCATGCTATGCAACTATAGCAAACGGCGGAACCTATTACGAGCCCTCGCTTATAAAGGGATATATAAACAGCGATGAAAAATTCTCCTCAGCAGGTAAAGCAAAGGGCATTTCCGCGTTAAAAAAATCGACCTGTGATATCCTGAAGGAGGATTTACTTGAAACAATAAAAAAAGGAACCGGTAAACCTGCATTTACTTCGCTTTTTGATTCCTGCGGCAAAACAGCCACCGCCCAGAGCGGACAATATAATTCTGACGGAACTGAAATAAAGCACTCGTGGTTCGCGGGATTTTTCCCTTATGACAACCCCAGATATGCTATATGTATAATGAAAGAAAACGGTGCATCAGGCAGTAGCGATGATGCTCCCGTTTTCAAAGAAATCAGTGAAAATATTTATATTCTTAACAGAATGCGATGATTAGTCACACTCTAAAACACGTTTTGCGCCAAGCAATACACCGATTTTTGCACTATGAAAGTTAAGCCCGCCCTGAAGCCAGACAGCATATGGCTCTCTCAACGGCGCATCGGCAGAAAGCTCAATTGAAGAGCCGTTTGTAAATGCACCTGCCGCCATAATGACATCGCTGTCATAACCCGGCATTTCCCAGGGCTCAGGCACAACAAAGCTGTCTATTGCAGAACCACTCTGAAGTCCTTGACAAAAAGCAATTAACTTTTCGCTGTTACCGAGCTTTATGCTCTGAATTATATCGGCACGCACCTCTGTGGATTTTGGTGAAACCTCATAACCCATAAGCTCAAACAAGGATGCTGTAAAAACCGCTGTTTTCAGCGCTTCGCCCGTAACGTGAGGTGCAGAGAAAAGCCCCATAAATATATCTCGCGTATTACCAAGTGTAGCACCTACCTCACGACCAATTCCCGGGGTAGTCATTCTGTATGAGCAGAGCTCAATCAAATCTCTTCTGCCTGCAATGTAACCGCCGCTTTTTGCAATTCCGCCACCGGGATTCTTAATTAAGGAGCCGGCAAAAACATCGACACCTATTTCACCCGGCATTACCTTCTCGGTAAATTCACCGTAACAGTTATCAAGAATTGTTATAGCACTGCTGTTTGCCTTTGCTATATCTACAATTTTTTTAATTTCGGCTGAAGAAAGTGTAGGTCTTAATGAATAACCTCTTGAGCGTTGAATATAAACCGCTCTGTAATTCCCGTTTTTCAATTTTTCTTCCAGAGAGTTAAAATCAACTGTTCCGTCGGGCAACAAACTAAGAATCTCAAACTCCACACCGAAATCCTTCAATGAACCCATACCCTCACCGGTAATGCCAATTACAGAATGAATTGTATCGTATGGAATTCCTGTTGCACAAAGAACCTTATCGCCCGGTCTTAACACACCGAAAAGCATTACTGCAAGAGTGTGGGTTCCGCTTGCAAAGCTGTGTCTTATCAAAGCATCTTCCGTACCGAAAATTTCTGCGGTAACCTCGTCTAAAACCTCTCTGCCCCTGTCACCGTAGCCGTAGCCTGTAGAGGCTACGAAGTGAGATTCACAAAC
>JAFVWD010000201.1 GCA_017501865.1 Clostridia bacterium
AACTTCAGAATTCCCCTCATATATTTATATGGGTGATTATTTTGAAAAAAATATTTTTTTTAATTGTTTTATTTCTTGTATCTTTTTTCATTTCCTTAACGATTATTGATTACGGCAGTACCGATAACCAGGTTTCTGAGAAGCTTTCGTTTAAGCCTGTTGTCATTATTGATGCAGGTCATGGAGGTTTCGATGGTGGAGCCTCTGCAAAAGATGGAACCGATGAAAAAGGAATTAATTTGAATATAGCTCTTTATCTGAAGGATTATTTAGAATTTTTCGGATTTAATGTTGTTATGACTCGTGATACCGATACTTCTACCGAAGATGAGGGTTTAACAACAATTCGTAGCAAAAAAACATCTGATTTACACAATAGAATGAAAATAATGGATGAAACTGAAAATGCGATATTTGTAAGTATTCATCAAAATTTCTTTCCTGAGGAACAATACCACGGTGCACAAGTTTTTTATTCTCAGAATCATAGTGAATTAAGTTCGGTTTTAGCTCAGGATATACAGGAAAATATAGTATATTATTTACAGCCTGAAAATAAAAGACAAATTAAACCATGCGGTACTTCGGTTTATTTAATTTATAATGCTGTTAAGCCTGCAGTTTTAGTTGAATGCGGTTTTTTATCTAATTACAACGAGGCTGAATTATTAAAGACGTGTGAGTATCAGAAAAAAATGGCAAATTCAATTGCCATGGGAATTTTAGAATTTTACGGAGGTCAATAAATAATGGCTTCAAAGCAAAAAACTGTTTTTATTTGTAGCAATTGCGGTTATGAATCTGCAAAATGGTATGGAAAATGCCCCTCATGCAATGAATGGGGCACTTTAGATGAAGAAACAATTATAACAGAAAATAAATCTAATAAAAAAGCAACATCAGCTTCTCATAAAAATGTTAATGTTATGAAATTGGATTCAATTGATTCTTCAACTGAATTCAGATATAATACAGGAATTTCTGAATTAAACAGAGTTTTAGGCGGCGGACTTGTAAAAGGCTCTTTAGTTTTATTATCAGGTGATCCGGGTATTGGTAAATCTACATTGCTTCTTCAAATTTGTAATTATTTATCAAAAGATTTATCTGTTTTATATGTTTCCGGAGAAGAGTCTGCATATCAATTAAAAATGAGAGCGAAACGACTTGGGGTTAAATCTGATAATCTTGAAGTTATGTGTGAAACTGATGCTGAAATAATTTGTGAGTATATAAGAAGCGCTAAGCCAAACATAGTTATGGTCGATTCGATACAAACAATGAATATTTCAGAAATTTCTTCAAGCACCGGCAGCATTACACAAGTAAGAGAATGCACTAATTTATTTATGCAAACATCAAAAAATAATGATATTTCAACTATTCTTGTCGGTCATGTAAACAAAGATGGAAATATTGCAGGACCAAAGGTTCTCGAGCATATAGTAGATACGGTTTTATATTTTGAAGGAGAAAGAAATTATTCTTATCGTATTTTAAGGGCAGCTAAAAACAGATTTGGTTCAACAAATGAAATCTGTGTTTTCGAAATGTCAGATAATGGTCTTACACAGATTGAGAGCCCTTCAATGGCTCTTCTTGCGGGCCGTCCTATAAATGTTTCCGGTACATGTGTTACTTGTCTTATTGAAGGTTCAAGACCTATTCTTGCTGAAATACAGGGACTTGCAACGACTTCAGGATTTGGTAATCCGAGACGTATGTCAACAGGCTTTGATTACAACAGAATGGCAATGATTATAGCTATATTAGAAAAACGTGCCGGTTTTTTCTTTTCAAATATGGATTGTTATTTAAATATTGTAGGTGGACTCAGAGCTGATGAACCCGCATCTGATCTTGCTGCAGCTGTTGCGTTATTGTCGAGTCTTAAAGATGTTATAATAGACAGTGAAACAATTGTTTTTGGTGAAATCGGACTTGCAGGTGAAATAAGAATGGTTAACAATTGTGAGCAAAGAATTAAAGAGTCTGAACGCCTTGGATTTAAACGTTGCATAATTCCAAGACAAAATATGAAAAAATTAAATAAGAATTCATTTACTGACATTGAGGTTATAGGTGTCAGAAATATTCGTGAAGCTTTCGAGGTTGCAACAGATAATGTTTAAATTTATAGATAAGCCCAATTTACCGGAAAATAAAGTTGCCCATTGTGTTATTAATGAAAAAGCTGTTCAAGCAATTAATTATTTGAACAATTCAGGTGTACATACACTCAAAGTTTCTGAAAATGATTTACTTGAAAATGAAATTGCGGCGCATGCCGATTTGCATTTTTTATATTGCGGTAAAGAATTGGCAGTTATTGCGCCAAATCAGACACTTTTAATCGAGGA
>JAFVWD010000202.1 GCA_017501865.1 Clostridia bacterium
AACACAGCTTACCGAAGTTACACCTTCTATTTTAGAAAGAGCCTTTTCGTAATCAAGATATTGCTGACGTGTGTCGCAAGTACCTGTAATTACGCATAAACGGTCAGTTTTCCAATTTGTACATTCAATTGAACTTAAGCTTACACCGGGATGATCTATTCTGCTCCAATCATAAATGAATTTATAAAGCATAGGATCATTGACCTGGATTTTTTCAAAAAGATTTATTCTCTCTTGTAATGCTGCGTGAATATCACGATATGATGAGAGTTTTTCAATTTCAGCTATGCATTCCTGGTCAAGGACCTTAACGTCCTCAAGCTTTTTGTTTGTGTAAACAAAAACTGCTATAACCACCGCGTAAAACGCAATAAGAACTGCTAAAATTGAAAAAGAAACTGATTTGATTTTACCTATCGTTTTTCTCGCATTGATTTGTTTTTTTCTGCTTTCAGGAAGCAAACTAACTTTATATTTCACGTTTTAACCCTCCAATGCGACCTTTGCAAGACTTATGCAACCTGCGTAACCCTCAGGATTGAATGAATTTGTCATAAAATTATTGTATAAATCAGGTAACATAACAGGAACGTAAGATTTTTCACTTATTGCTTCAAGAATGTGTGGTTCCAATGGTGTTGAAGCAGAGAAAATAATCTTATTTATCTGGTAACCGTACTGCATCTGGAAATAACTGATTGAAGATGAAAGCTCTGAATACATAAAGTCGACAACAGACTGAAGATCCTCTTCCATAACTTCATTTGCATTTTCAAAAACTTTTTTTACATCTAAAGCTGCACGGTCAGGTATAGTTATTGAACGAACCATCTTAATTTCGCCTTCAACAATAACAACAAAGTTAAGAACGTCATCGGTCAAATTAAGGAATCCGTATATTTCATCCTCGACTGCTGTTTCCATTGTTGCGCGAACCCAAGCCAAAAATGAGCTATCAATATCTATAACATCAAACTTGGAATTATTGAAACAACTTGTAAGATTCTCAAGCATCTGAGTACGAGCACCAACCAGAAGCACATTTAATATAGGCTGGTCATCGTCATCCATTGATTCATTTATAATAACAAAATCGAGTCCTAACTCTGCAACAGGAACAGGAATAAAGTCGCCTGCCTGCATTGTTATAACACTTCTGATTTTATCATCAGGAACCTTCGGAAATGTTGCATAACGCAATATAACATTCTCATTGTTAACACCTAAAACTACAGGTGCATTAACAGTAAAACCACCATTTGACAAAAGCGAGTCTAAAACAGAAGAAAATGCCTCTGTGTCGGTAATCATACCCTCAGCCATAATGTTTTCAGGAAGTTCCTCTGTAGCACAAGCAAGAACACCTAAGCTTCCGTCTGACTTTTTTACTAACTCTACCGCTTTGATTTCGTGAGAATTATATTCAATTCCGATTGCGCTGTTTACTTTAGTCATTATATCTATCTCCTATAACAGGGGTTTGGGTTTTTGTTTCAATTTTTTTACGATGATGCGGTTGCAGACTGGAAAACCGGAAGATAAAGTGCAACAACAAGGAAACCAACAACACTACCGAGTAATATCATCATTAACGGTTCAAGTGTTGAACCTAAGTTCTTTGAAAGTGAGGCAACGTCCTCCTCGTAGAACTCAGCAACTTTATCAAGCATAACAGGCAGTGTACCTGCTTCTTCTCCGATTGCAATCATACTGATAAGCATCGGTGGGAACATTTTCGTTTCATCAAGTGCTTCGTGAATTGTCCGACCGTTTTCTATTTGTTCAATTGCCGTCGTAACAGCATCTGAAACAAGCTTTGAGCCTGATGTAGGTCCGGCAGTTTCAAGTGCTTTAATTGCCGTAACACCACCTGCAAGAAGTGTTGAGAAAATACGGCAGAAGCGGGCAAGAACTGTTTTGTTAATAAGCTCACCAACTAACGGGAATGTCATTTTGTGCTGTTCCCAGAATAATTGCACCGGTGGAGATTTAATTATAAATCTTATTATAACAATTGCCGCTACAACACCAATAATATAAAAATACCAATGCCCTCTGATTGAGTCTGAAAGTGCATAAATTGCTTTTGTTATAGGGTTAAGGTCCTTAACTGTTGCGGTCATTTTCTTGAACATAGGAACCATGAAAACAATCATCGCAATACAAATAACAATTGCCAGACCACCAACCATTTTGGGGTATGATGTTGCAGATTTAACAGCATCCTTAAGTTGCTTGTCTTTATGCAACTGGTTTGACATAGCAAGCAATGTTTTATCAAGCATACCGCCGATTTCACC
>JAFVWD010000203.1 GCA_017501865.1 Clostridia bacterium
CTTGTACCTAACAGAAACCTTTCTATTAGTGAAGGTGCGATAAAAGGGTGCGGTTGGGGTCAGAGCGATAAGAGTACCATAGCAGGTATGTATTATACAGCACTTGCTGAAAAATATAATTTCACATTTGACACACCTTTTAAGGATATTCCCAAAGCAGGGCAGGAAGCGATTTTCTACGGAACAAAGGGCGAAAGAATTCAGGTTACACGCGTCAATGAATACGGTAGCGGAACTTATATGACGGAATTTGAGGGGATTGTAAACAACCTCGAACGTCGCCATAAAGAAACAACAAGCGACTGGTCGCGCAATGACATAGAACAATATATGATAGAATGTCCTTGCCCGACATGTAAGGGTAAAAGGTTAAAGCCTGCTTCATTAGCAGTAACAGTCGGCGGATTGAATATTATGGAGTTAACCGATATGTCCGTGCGTGAAGAATTGGAGTTTATAGAGAAAACAGAAGATACACTTTCAGAAAAAGATAAAAAAATAGGTAAGCAGATTTTCAAAGAAATCCGTTCAAGGCTTGCATTTCTTTGCGATGTCGGTTTAGATTATCTGACACTTTCACGTTCAGCAGGAACCCTCTCGGGTGGCGAAAGTCAGAGAATACGCCTTGCAACACAAATAGGTTCTTCTTTAATGGGCGTTTTATATATTTTAGACGAACCGAGTATAGGGCTTCATCAGCGTGATAACGATAAGCTTCTGCAATCACTTAAAAATCTGAGAGATCTGGGAAATACATTAATTGTGGTTGAACACGATGAGGATACAATGAATTCGGCGGATTATATAGTGGATGTAGGTCCGGGTGCAGGTGTTCACGGCGGAGAGATTGTTTTCCAGGGTAGTGTAAAGGATATAAAAAAATGCAAGGAATCCATTACAGGGCAGTACCTTTCGGGCAAAAGAAAAATTGAGGTGCCGTCAACCCGTCGTGAAGGCAACGGGAAATCTATTGTAATAAAAGGTGCGGAACAGAATAATTTGAAAAATATAGATGTCGAAATACCTCTTGGTAAATTTGTCGCTGTTACAGGTGTTTCAGGTTCGGGTAAATCTTCGCTTGTTAACGAAATATTATATAAAAAGTTAGCTGCCGAGCTTAACGGTGCCCGTAAATTTGCAGGTAAGCATAAGGAAATTACGGGGCTTGAATACCTTGATAAGGTTATTGATATCGATCAGTCACCTATAGGCAGAACACCGCGTTCAAACCCTGCAACCTATACGGGTGTGTTTACAGATATAAGAGAGCTTTTTGCACAGACGCAGGATGCAAAAATGAAGGGGTATTCTGCAGGCAGATTTTCATTTAACGTAAAAGGCGGACGTTGCGAAGCCTGTGAAGGTGACGGTATAATTAAAATCGAAATGAATTTCTTGTCAGACGTTTATGTTCCTTGTGAGGTTTGTCACGGTGCAAGGTACAATCGTGAAACACTTGAGGTTCTTTATAAAGGTAAAAGTATTTCAGATGTTCTTAATATGACTGTGGAGGAAGCTACAGAATTTTTTAAGAATCATCCGAAAATACACAGAAAGTTAGAAACTCTTAATGATGTAGGCTTAGGCTATATTACCTTAGGTCAGCCTGCAACAACACTTTCAGGCGGTGAAGCTCAGCGTGTTAAGCTTGCAACAGAGCTTTCAAAACGTTCTACAGGAAAAACCATATATATTCTTGACGAGCCTACAACAGGACTTCATACTGCAGATGTAAGTAAGCTTTTAGAAGTGTTGAACAGGCTTGTTGATAATGAAAACAGTATTGTGGTAATAGAACATAACCTCGACGTAATTAAAACTGCCGACTATGTAATAGACCTGGGTCCTGAGGGCGGTAACGGCGGAGGTACTGTAGTAGCAACGGGTACTCCTGAAGAGGTTTCGAAAAATAAAAAATCATACACAGGTAAATATTTAAAGAGTGTCTTAAATAATTGTTGATATTCGGTAAATAAAAATGTATAATACAGGTATTAAAAAAAGGAGAAAATGTATATATGAAAGCGAATGAAAGTATTGCAAATTATGACATTAAGGTCAGAGAATACACAAATTATGCTATTAAAAGTATAAAAAACTGTTGTAAAAATTTCGGTGCAAGACCAACAGGCAGCGAAGCAGAAAAAAACGCACAGGAATATATGATGAACGATTTGAAAAATTTCTGTGATGAAGTAAACCGCGAAGAATTTGCTGTGAGCGACAAGGCGTTTATGTCCTGGATAAAAATCGGTGTTGTCCTGGCGGTGCTTGGCATTGCAATGTTCACCCTGGGATTTTTCGCAGTTTCATTGGCAATTTTTGCATTGACTATTTTAATGATTGTTTTAGAATTTGTTTTTTATAAGCCTGTGCTCGATGTTTTCTTCAAAAAGAAAACCGCAGGCAATGTTTACGGTGTAAGAAAATCGAGCGGTGAAACAAAAAAAAGAATAATTCTTTGTGCTCATACTGACTCTGCTTATGAATGGAAATATACATACAAAACAGGCAGAAAGGGTGTTGCGTTCAACATCTACGGAGCGGTAGTGTCATTGCTTTTAGGTTTGGGTATTTCAATTTATGCCCTTGCTTCAAACGGCGCATTTTCAGAAATTGTATGGCTTTCAGACAGTTTTGTTACTAAAATTTTAGCAGTTGTGCTTTATCTTACAATAATCATTTATTGCTTTAATTTCAGCTTCATAAATTATAAGTTACCTGTTACAGGTGCTATAGATAATTTGAGCGGTGTTTTCATTTCAAATGCAGTGGCAAAATATCTTAATGATAATGATATACGTTTTGAAAATACTGAGGTGTGTGTTCTTCTGACAGGTGCAGAAGAAGCAGGACTTCGCGGTTCAAAATCATTTGTAAAAAATCATCCTGAATTAAAAAATGATGCTGTTGAAACCGTAGTAATGGGTGTAGATACAATCTGTGAAATGGATTATATGAAAATCTACAGTAAGGATATGAACGGTCTTACAAAAAATGACGAACGCGTTGCAAAGCTTATTCAGGAGGGCGCAAAA
>JAFVWD010000204.1 GCA_017501865.1 Clostridia bacterium
AATAACATCGTTTCTTGAGTCAATTGCTGTTGCCTCAAGTGCTTTTGAATTAATTTGCTTACCTAAGTATTTGTTGAATAATGCAAGCCAGAGCTTAACAAGAATTGAAATAATAAGCACAATGACAGTCGCAAGAGAAAAAAGGCTTTCTTCCGGATTAAAAATTTTCATCAGGGAAGATTTGAAAATTGAAAATCCTATAAGTAAAATAATAAATGAAATAATAAGGCTTGAAATATACTCGATTCTTGCATGCCCGTAAGGGTGGTCTTTGTCTGCAGGCTTGCCTGAGAGCTTGAAGCCTACAAGTGTAACAATAGATGTTCCTGCATCAGAAATATTATTTGTTGCATCAGCTGTGATTGAAACACTGTTTGAAACCGTACCTATAATAAGCTTCATAATGCTGAGAAGTATATTACAAACAATTCCTACACTACCGGCAAGTTTGCCGTATAATTCTCTTCCTTTTTGCGTATTTATATCTGTATCTTTAACGAAAAGTTTAATTAAAAGCTTAGTCATATAAACACCTTTCTTGTAAAAAATTACCTTTCTATATTATATTGTAAAATTAAATATTGTCAATAAATCGGTTGATAAAAGTGACAGAATATGGTATATTATTTTATATTAAAACTAAGGGGGCGCCTTTAATGGATAAAACACTTGTAATTATGGCTGCAGGAATGGGAAGCCGTTTTGGTGGATTAAAGCAAATGGAGCCTGTTGGTCCAAATAATTCTATAATAATTGATTATTCTATTTATGATGCTGTAAAAAACGGCTTTAATAAAGTTGTATTCATAATAAAAAAAGAAAATGAACAAATTTTTAAAGAAGTTGTTGGTGATAAAATTTCAAAACTCGTAAAAGTCGAGTATGTTTTTCAGGATGTTAATAATTTACCTGATGGCTATGCTGCGCCTGAAGGTAGAGTCAAACCATGGGGAACAGGTCACGCAATCTATTCCCGTAAAGGTGTGGTAAACGAGCCGTTTATGGTTATAAATGCTGACGATTTTTACGGAAGAGATGCATTTTCGGTTATTTCAGAGTGGATTGAATCTGCTGATTTTAATGCAAAGCCTTCCAATTATGCAATGGCTGCATATAAATTAAATAACACCCTTACAGAAAATGGTACTGTTTCAAGGGGAGTTTGCTCTGTTGATGAAAATAATTTTCTGACAGATGTTGTTGAAAGAACAAAAATTTTACGAAAAGAAGACGGAAAGATATATTTTACTGAAGATGAAGAAAATTGGGTAGAATTACCTGAAAATGTTGATGTTTCAATGAACTGTTGGTGTTTCCCGAGTAGTTTTATTAATGAAATTGAAAAGTATTTTAAAGAGTTTTTAGATGATGCGTTGGTTAATAATCCTCTTAAGAGTGAGTTTTATTTACCATTTATTGTTAAAGATATGTTACATGAAAATAAATGTACGGTAAAGGTTCTCGAAACCGCTGCAAAATGGTTTGGTGTTACTTATAAAGAAGATAAACCCGGTGTTGTTGAGTCTGTGAATGCTCTCGTTAAAAACGGTGTTTATCCGGAAATTCTTTGGAATTGACAGGAGCTTGAAAATGAAGAGAATATTATTTTTAGTTTTAACACTCTGCGTTTTTATATTTACTTTTTCTGCATGTTCAGGAAAAGCAGAGACTGAAACACAGCCGACAGAAACAACTGTACCACAGGAAAAAGAGTACACTCTTGTAATTGATGCCGATAATTTCGACGAAACTTTTTCTGAAGGCGCATTTTATGACGAGCTTGATTCTATAAAAGGTATAACTTACTCAAAAAACGAAACTGCAAATGAGTATACTTTGAGAATGACAGAAAGTGCGTACAAAACTCTGCGCGAGAAAAAGGCAGAGCCCGTATATTCCTCATATGAAGATTTAATTAGTAATGAAGAAAATTATGTA
>JAFVWD010000205.1 GCA_017501865.1 Clostridia bacterium
ATCACAGCACGGTACTTTTAATAAAAGTAAAAAACAAGGCGGTGGTAAAATGTCTAAAGACCAAAGCGTTGACACTCAAAAAAATCAGAATACAAAGCAAAAGAGGAACGATCAGCCAAAAAAATCAAACCGTTACTCAAAAATTAAACCACCTGTGAAAAAATCCCCGGTTAAAATATCGTTTTTAGGCGGTCTTAATGAAGTCGGAAAAAATATGACCGTTTATGAGTATGAAAAGAGTATGCTCATTGTAGATTGCGGTCTTGCATTCCCGGAATCTGACCAGTTAGGTGTCGATTTTGTTATACCTGACTTTTCCTACGTTGAACGTAATGTAGATAAAATCAAGGGTATTCTTATAACTCACGGCCACGAGGACCATATAGGTGCGTTGTGTTACTTATTGAAAAAAATAAATGTACCTGTTTATGCAACCTTGCTCACAGCAGGGCTTATAATGGGTAAATTAACTGAGCATAAGCTTGAAAAGGTTGTAGATGTTAAAGTAATAAATCCCGGTGAAGAAATTCATCTGGGCGATTTCAATGTCGAATTTATACACGTTAATCACTCTATTCCGGGTGCAGTAGCACTTGCAATTAAATGTGATGCGGGTACAGTTTTACAGACAGGTGACTTTAAGATTGACACTAACCCGATTGACGGTGAAATTATTAATCTTTCAAGATTTGCTGAGCTCGGTAACGAGGGGGTTCTTTGCCTTCTTTCTGACTCAACAAATGCTGAACAACCCGGCTACACACAAAGCGAAAGCAAGGTTGGCGAAACCTTCCAGAGTCTCTTTACAAAGGCGGGTAACAGAAGAATTATTATTGCAACATTTGCTTCTAACATACACAGGGTTCAGCAAATTATAGATATTGCATCAAAAACAGGCAGAAAGGTTGCACTTTCAGGCAGAAGTCTTGAGAATGTTACCTCTATTGCAAGTGAGCTCGGCTATGTTCACATACCTGAGGGTACATTAATAGGAATTGATGATATTAAGAAATATTCCGATGATCGTCTTGTAATTATAACAACAGGAAGTCAGGGCGAGGCTATGTCTGCACTTTCAAGAATGGCTTCAAAAAATCATCGTAAGGTTGAAATAGGCTATAACGACTGCGTTATAATATCGGCAAGACCTATACCGGGTAACGAGAAAACTGTTTACAGAGTTATAAACGATTTACTTAAGTTAGGTGCACAGGTTGTGTACGAAAAAATGTACGATGTACACGTTTCAGGCCATGCCTGTCAGGAGGAACTTAAAATAATGCTTTCTCTTGTTAAGCCTAAGTATTTTATACCTGTTCACGGTGAGCAGAAGCATCTCAGGTATCACGCAAAGCTTGCCGAAAGTGTCGGTATTCCGCATAATAATATCATTATTGGTGATAACGGCTACGAAATTTCTGTTTCCGAAGAAAATATAACCGTTTCCGGAACAGTTACAAACGGCAAGGTTTATGTTGACGGTTATGGTGTTGGTGATGTCGGTACCCGCGTAATGCGTGAAAGACAGCATCTTGGTCAAGACGGAATTATAATTATAGCAGCAACAATTGATGCCGCTTCGGGTGAGCTTATAACAGGGCCTGATATTGTTTCTAAGGGCTTTGTTTATGTGAAGGAAGCAGAGCTTCTTATGACAGAAGCAATTTCTTTGTCTATGAATGTAATTAACAGCTTCCCGCCATATAATTTCGATCTCAATTCAATGACTAACAAGCTTCGTGATGAGGTTTCAAGGCTTATGTACGAAAGAACAAAACGAAGCCCGATGATTTTACCTATTATTATGGAAGTTTATTAATTACGGTTTGTCGTAATTCAGGATGTTGGGAGGCAGTTTATGAGATTCAAAAGTCTCTTGTATCATAATCCGGCAGGGTTTATGTCTGCAGTAATATTTTTGTTGTCAGCTGTCGGCTTTGCTTTTATAGATATCAGAGGTGTTATTGGGTGCATTATAGGCTTTATTGCAATAGTAACAGTCAGTGTGGTGTATTCCTTTTTCAGTATTTCATCTACAAAAAGGCTTGTAAAGCAAATAAATAAATCATTGCGCGGAGAAATAAAGAATATAGAGTCTTTTCCTCTTCCGGTGGTATTGTGTAATGCTTACGGAGGCATTGTATGGTATAACAAGCTCTTTTTGTCTGATATTTTATCGGGAAAAGAGTCGAGTGATTTTAAAATAACAGATTTTTTTGAAAATTTTTCTTTTGATTATTTCTCTAATGAGGAATCAGTATGTGCAGAGTATAAGGACCGTTGCTACACAGTTTTTACAACTAAGGTGCAGGACAAAAACACACCTCTTATTGCTATGTATTTTTTAGATGATACATACTTTAAGACAACAGAACGTGAGTACCTTTTAACAAGGCCGTTCGTAATGCACATTCTTGTTGATAATATTGACGCACTTTACAGAAAATACTCTGACAGTAAGTTTGCACTTATTACAAGCGGTATTGAAGGTTTGCTTGAAAAATGGCTTGAAAATCACAATGTTGTTTTCAAGAAAACTGCAAACGGACGTTTTCTGGTTATTGGTGAAAAGCGTGATCTTAATAAGCTGTGTGATGAGAAGTTTGAGGTTCTTAACAGCGTAAGAGATTATAAATATGAAAATGTTGAAATAGGAGCTACACTTTCAATAGGTGTAGGTACAGGCGAAGATATTCTTGAATGTGAAAATCAGGCTAAACGTGCTCTTGACTTAGCCCTCGGAAGAGGCGGAGACCAGTGTGCAGTGTTTATGAATGAAGGTTACACATTTTTCGGCGGTATGGCAAATCTTTCGAATAATAATTCAAAGGTTTCACCGCGTCAGACCTCTGCCAACATTTTAAGTGTAATTAAAAAGCACAGTAAAGTAGTTATTATGGGCCACAGATTTTCAGATAACGACTCTGTCGGTGCCTGCGTCGGAATGGAATATTTCTGTCGTCAGAACGGTGTTAATGCTAAAATTGTGGTTGATAAGAAAAAGTCACTTGCAAGACCTCTTATAAATTATCTTGAGGCTGACGGTTATGATGCTTTTATAGACCATGATGACGGCAAACGTTTTTGTGACAGTAAGACACTTGTTATTGTAGTGGATACGCATCTTGCTTCTTTGCTTGAGTCTGAAGATATTTTTAATGAAGCATCTACAAAAATTATTATTGACCATCACAGGCGTATGGCTGATTATATTGACAATGCAGAAGTTTTTTATCATCTTCCGCTTTCATCGTCTGCGTGTGAAATGGTTTCAGAATTACTTGAGTATTCAACAACACAGATAGAGCTGCCTTCAGAAATAGCAACAGCTCTGCTGTCAGGGATTGTTCTTGACACAAAGGATTATGTGCTTAAAACCTCAAGAAGAACCTTTGAGGCTGCTGCATATTTAAGACAGAACGGCGCAAATACAGTTGAAGTGAAAAAAATGTTTGCAATTAATTCTGATCAGATGACTGCAGAAAATGAAATAATTTCTTCTGCGGATACTTACAGAAATTGTATTATAGCAAAGACAGATAAAAAGATTGATAACATAAGAGTAATTACCGCAAAAGCAGCAGATGATATGCTTAACATAAGCGGTGTCAAAGCTTCTTTTGTTATTTCTCGTATGAATGACAAAACAGTGAATATTTCTGCACGTTCTTTAGGTGAAGAAAATGTTCAGCTTATTGTTGAAAGATTAGGTGGTGGCGGACATAGTACAATGGCTGCCTGCCAGATTCCTGATGTTTCTTTAAACGAAGCACTTGAAAGGCTCAAAAGTGCTATTGATGATTACTACGAAGACAAATAAAGGAGAAAAATAAAATGGATGTAGTATTAAACAGTGACGTTAAAGGTCTCGGAAAAAAAGGTGAAAAGGTAAGTGTTTCCGAAGGCTACGCAAGAAACTTTTTATTCCCGAGAAAGCTTGCAAGCGAAATAAATGCACAGCTTATTTCTGAACTCAAAAATAAAGAGTCTTCAGAAAAATTCAAGGCGGATGAGGAGCTTAAGGCTGCAAAAGCCAATGCCGAGAAAATTACGGGCCAGACAATTGTACTTAAAGCAAAGGGTGGCGCTAACGGTAAATTGTTCGGCTCAGTTACTGCAAAGGAAATTGCAGTTGAGGTAAACAAAAAATTCAATATAAATGTTGATAAAAGAAAAATTGCAGTAGATGATATCAAAGCTTTTGGCACATATAACGCACAAGTAAAGCTCCACCCTAAGGTAAATGCAGATTTTAAAGTTCAAGTAACAGAAATTTAATCAGGTGAAAAGGTATGGCAGAAAAAGAGTTGAACAGTAATACTGAATTGTATAAGGATAAATTCAGCTTTACTGCAGAACAGGCAATATTGGGCTCAATTCTTATTGATCCCGAATGCTTCAGCAGGGTTATTTCAATAGTAACACCTGAGGCTTTTTATTATCCGCAACACAAAGAAATATTTAAAATTATTGTTACACTTGATACATTGGGTTCACGAATCGATGCACTTGTTATTCTTGAAAGATTAAAGGAAAACGGTGTTTTTGATGAGGAAACAGGTAAGAATTACTTAGCTCAGCTGGCACAGGCTGTGCCTTCTACCGCTAATGTTGAGAATTATTGTAAAATTGTTCAGGACAACTTCTACATAAGAAGACTTATCGATATTTCTCAGGATACTATTGAGTCTGCATCAACAGGTGTTGAAGCTGATGTTTTATTAGAATCAGCAGAGCAAAGTATATATAACCTCAGAAAAGGTAAATCAACCAGCTCTATTCAACGTCTCAGCGATGTTATAACTAATGAGGTTTACCCGACACTTTCTAATATTACCTCTGAAAATGCTGAAGATTTCAAAGGTATTCCTACAGGCTTTTCAAAGCTTGATGAGATTATTTCCGGACTTAACCGTTCTGACCTTGTATTAATAGGTGCGCGTCCTGCTATGGGTAAGACAAGCTTTGCTTTAAATATTGCACGTAATGTGGGCTGTGCGGGTAAAAAGGTAATATTTTTCTCGTTGGAAATGTCTAATGAGCAGTTAGCATCAAGAGTACTTTCTACTGAAGCTCGTGTTGAGTCAAACAAGCTCCGCTCAGGTAATATTTCACAGGCAGAGTGGCAAAGACTCGCTGAAGCTACTAACTTTTTAGCCTCAAGATGTGAGCTGTACTTTGATGATACTTCAACAATTACTGTTCCTGAAATTAAAGCGAAAATCAGGAGAATGAAGAATGTTGACTGCATTATTATAGATTACCTCGGACTTATGCAGACCGCAGATAAGAATATTAAGGGTAACCGTGTTCAGGAAATTACTGAAATTACGCGTAGCTTAAAGCTTCTTGCAAAAGATTTGAAAATTCCTGTAGTTGTTTGCTGTCAGCTTTCCCGTGGTCCCGAAAAGAACGGTAAGGCATCTAACAGGCCTATGCTTTCTGACCTTCGTGACTCAGGTTCTATAGAGCAGGACGCAGATATTGTTATGATGCTTTACAGAGAAGGATATTACAAAAATGATAAACAGAATGCAGAAGAGGTAGATATGTCGCAGGCAGATGTCGATGTGGCAAAAAACCGTCACGGTCCCACCGAAAGAATAAAGCTTCACTGGGACGGTCAGTTTACACTCTTCTCAACCCTGGAGTATCGAGATGAATACTAATACTCTCATCATAAACAAAAAGGCGAAAAAGGCTATAGAAAAATATGGCATGCTGAAAAACGGCAGTAAAATTATTGTCGGGCTTTCGGGCGGGGCAGACTCAGTTTGTCTTTTGCATTTTTTACATTCTGTTAAAGATGAGTACAATCTGACAATTTGTGCAGCTCACGTAAATCACGGCATAAGAGGTGAAGAAGCTGTTTCCGACAGTGAATTTGCCCGTGAAATGGCAAATAGCTTAAATATAGAATTCAAGCTTTCTGAGGTTGATTGTATTGAAGAAGCCGAGCTTCATAATGAAACTGTAGAGGAAGCAGGCAGACGTCTTCGTTATGAGTTTTTTGATTCATTAAGGACTCAGGAAAGTGATGTCATTGCTACTGCACATAATTGCAATGATAATGCAGAAACGGTTATATTTAATGTTTCGCGTGGTTCAGCTTTAAACGGTGCTAAGGGAATTCCGCCCAAAAGAGATGACAGAATTATAAGACCGCTTATTTTTTGCACAAGAGCAGAAATTGAGGGGTATTGCGAAGAAAATAATCTGAGCTATGTAACAGACAGTACAAATTTAAGTGATGATTATACAAGAAACAGAATCAGACATATAATCATTCCCGAACTTGAAAAAATTAATCCGCAGGCTGTTACTGCTTTTTCACGTTTTACTGAAGGTGTCAGAAGCGATTGTGACTACCTGGATTCAGTGGCGCTTGAGGCTTATACTAAG
>JAFVWD010000206.1 GCA_017501865.1 Clostridia bacterium
CACCAAGGCTTTATGCTGACTTTTTATGCAAAACCTTTGACCTTTGGTTTAATGATTATAAAAGCGGAAATTATGTAAGTGTCAGAGCATATGACGATTATGTGAATATGATTTTAGGTAAATCTGCCGGTACCTGTGCTACCTGCGGCAGATGCGGTTCTTATTTTGTAGTAGAAGGAGACGGCGGAATTTACCCATGCGACTTTTTCGTTTTAGATAAATGGAAAATGGGTACTCTGGGTGAGAAGCCTCTTTTAGAAATTGCAGAAAGTGAAAACGCGAAAAAATTCTTAGAGTGGGGACAGGAAAAGCCGGAAGAATGTTACTCTTGTAAATACAGAGTGCTTTGCAACGGGGGCTGTAAAAACGACTGGATAACAGAAAACAATGAAATTCATAACTACTACTGCCCTGCATTTAAAAAGTTCTTTGAGTATGCAGAACAAAGACTTTTAATGATTGCAAGAAATGAGAGCAGATATTAAAAAATAACAGAGGCTGTAAAAACGATTTGTTTTTTACAGCCTCTGTCACTTAAAACAACTCTTCTTTTTTACCATTTTCTTTTCTGAAGACATAAACCTCGCCGCCGTCATTACCATTGACTGTGCCGAAAACACCGTTATTATATGTAAGTGCCGCACCATTATCTGCGGCAATTCCGTCAAGGTCAATTGTCTTGATTGCTTCTTTGAACGGTTGCCAGTAATCACTCTCATAATGTGGTGAAAAGCAACCCTTTAAGAGCCCCAAACACTCAACAAACATAAATGCGTTGTTTTCACCGCAATCATCCCATCCCATTTCGAACCAACACATAGCTCCTGAAGAAAGACCTGAAAGAACCGTTCCGTTTTCGTATGCTTCTTTTAAATATTTATCAGCTTTGGTCTTTTTGAAGGTATTCATTAAAAATTCGAGATTTCCTCCACCGGCATAGACAATATCTGCTGAAAGAATTGCATTTTTCACATCCTCCTCAGTTAAGCTTTCATCTGTCAAAAGAAGAGAATTAACTGTGGCTGAACGTTCCTTAAATGGTGCTAAAATAACCTCTGCATCACCCATATCATCAAATCCTGCTGTCGGTAAATATAACACACTCGGGTTTTCTTTACCTGAAAACTCATAGATTTTTTCAATAATAGGCAAAACTTCGCCATCATCAAAAGCTCCGCCACCGAGAGCAACTATTTTTCCCATAATAAGAACTCCTTTCGTCGTTCATTTAAGAATTACGGGTCCTACGGTATCATTGCAGATTTTTAAGCAACACAGCTTATTTGTCACCATTCTTTTCATCAAGTCTTTCGCGTTCCTGCTCTTTTCGTGAAAAGCCTTGTGCAATAGTCGGAAACTTATTGTCTGTATCGGCAGTCGGTTGAATCTCATAGGTTCCGTATTTATTTACTAATTGAAATGAATCGTCAGGTGCATCACCAACAGAAACTGCCGATGGTGTCATTTCCACCTGATATTCATCTGTACCCTTATTTTTCAAATTTTTATCCTTATTCATAAAATCACCCGAGGTTAGTGTTTACAAATAACAATAAATTATTACAATCAAACGCAAAGCACTTCCAAAAATTTTCATTCTGAATTAGTATCATCGGATTTTACTGCCCAGCGCATTTTAGTTGATTTTGCTCTGCTGTTTTTAAAGCATTCCTCTTGTGATGGTCTTATAACATCACGGGCAATGTCAGAAAAAACACCCTGCCTGTGATACTCTTTAAATGCTTTTTTTACAAGTCTGTCTTCACCTGAATGGAAGGTTAAAACCGCAACCCTTCCGCCCGGTGCCAAAACATCAGGAAGCTTTTCTAAAAATTCGTAAAGAACCTCAAACTCACTGTTTATATCAATTCTTATTGCCTGAAATGTTCTCTGACACGATTTTTTTATTGCTTCCTTCTGCTCATTCTTAGGCAAAAA
>JAFVWD010000207.1 GCA_017501865.1 Clostridia bacterium
AGAACTGATTACTGCATTTTATACAAGAGAAAATGACTATGTTCCTGCAATTATAATGCAGCAGAAATGGTCCTTTGAAACAGAATAAAAAATACACGGCTGTAAAAAACGAACGTTTTTTTACAGCCGCATTTTTTATGAGTAGCATACTGTATATTCACTTCTTGTCAGTGTAGATTTTTCGTAATCACAACGAGTACATTCGGAGCAAGAATAATATTCCTTTAAGGTGAGGTTGCACGAACCTTATGGTTAAGGTGACTACAATCGCAAACAAGCTCTTGATTTTCATTTTAACTCCTTTAAATTTTCAATTACATCTATAAGATCTTGTTTGTTGTTATAGCTTATTTCATACAAATTACCATTATGTTCAAAATTAACCTGTATTACACCGACATCTTTCATTTCGTACATATAACAATCTAAGCCATTTACAGTTAATTTTTCTGCATCAGTTTTTATTTCGTCTGATAATGTTGTATCAAATAATATGGAATACATAAAATTCGGATTGTTAAACACGAAAATATATTCATCTTTATCTTTACATTTAGATACTATTATTTTGTTCAAAACAATACCATCCGGAAACTCATTAGGATTAAGAATATTTATTTTACATTTTCCCAGAAATTCATCCGAATTTTTATAGGTAAAACTATCGCCACCTATTATAATCGTTAACCCACCCACATCAATCTCTTGATTAACAGGTGCATCAGCGACTGTACCGAATCTATTTTTCAGTTCATCAAAAACATTCCATTCAAATGCAATTGATGAAACTGCCAATATAGCGACAAGTATTGAAATTATAGCTGCAATAAGTAAGAGCTTACGAGATTTATTTTTTGTTGCCCTACTCTTCACGCTTTGCGTTGTATTTAAAGAAGCAGTATCAACAAAAGGTATTTTTCTAACCTTTTCTTCTACTTCTTCGGGAGTGAGCTTAATGTTCTCTCCGCGCAATTCCAATATTAACTCTACGCAAGCTTTTATTAAACTTACATCAATTTCTTCCACTTTCTTTTCAGCTTCTAAATCGCGAAGGAGTTCGAGTTTTTTTATGAAATCTTGCTTATTTAAATTTTCGTTTAAATTACTCATTGAAGGTAACTCCTTTCGAATACTTTTTTCTCTCTCCAATCATATATGAGCAAAAATTGAAAAGATTACAAGAATAATTTTAAAAATTTTCGAAAAAGATTTTCGCAACAAGTAAAACCCAGGCACTTGTAATAAATTTCGCCTCTGATATAATTTTTGTTCTTAACCTGCAGCAATAAACAGTTGCAGCATTTTCAGAAATATTCAGTTCATTTGCTATTTCTTTATAAGATTTATGTTCCACGTAACGTTTTGTAAAAAGCTCTGTTTCTTTTTCATTAAGAGCTGACAGCACCTTACTCTTTCGTTCTTCTATAACCTCAGGCAGAACAGGATTTTCTCTTTCGATACACTCCATAATATCATCTACAGAAAGATGACTTTCGTTAAGTTCTTCCTGAACAAATCTTTTACTTTCTCTTAAATACTGCTTAATTAAATTGCTTGCTGTATTTATAAGCCAGGCAATAATATGCTCATCCTTCAAATTATCAACTTTTAATTGAAATGTCAAAAATGTATCTTGCGTTAAATTTTCTGCTACTTGAATATCTTTAACCTTGCTGTAGCAAAATGCACGTACATCGTCATAATAAGCTTCGGCAATTCTGTTTGCATTGATAACATCTATCATAACCCGTCTCACCTTAGAAATGATTTTTACAATACACCTCATTATACCATTATTAAAATCATTGTCAAATTCTGTCGGTTTTAGTTCTGCCTATATTTTCTTCTGCTCTTTACAGTTCATTCAATAAATAAAATGCTCCTACCCATTCACAATGAGTAGGAGTGTTTTAATATTGAATAATATTCCTTTAAGGTGAGGTTGCACGAACCTTATGGTTAATGTGACTACAATCGCAAACAAGCTCTTAATTTTCATTGTAACTCCTTAAATTTTCAATTACATCTATAAGATCTTGTTTGTTGTTATAGCTTATTTCATATAAACTTTTGTTATACTCAAAGTGTATTTGTACTACACCAATATCACTCATTTCAATCACATAGCACTCTATATCGTTTATTTTCAAAATTTCTGTTGCAACAGACTTTATCTCATCAGTAATTTTTTTATTTAATATAACAGAATATGTAAAACTACTGTCACTGTAGACAAAATCTATATTTTCTTTTCCTTCTTCTTCATAAACAGATATTTCAGTAAGACTTAAACTGTCGGGAAGCTTTGTAGGGTATAAAAACGTAAAGCTTTCTTTTTTCAGTAAATCCTCCATACTATTGTACGTAACATTTTCACCGTGCATACAAACAGTAATACCGTTAACATTAATTTCCTTATCTACGGGTAGCTCTGCAACATAACCGAATCTGTTCCGGAGTTCGTCGAAAATATTCCATTCAAATGCAATTGATGAAACTGCCAATATAGCGACAAGTATTGAAATTATAGCAGCAATTAACAAGATCTTACGAGATTTAACTTTTGTTGCCCTACTCTTTACGCTTTGCGTTGTATTTAAAGAAGCGGTATCAACAAAAGGTATTTTCCTGACCTTTTCTTCTACTTCTTCGGGAGTGAGCGTGGTTTTCAAACCTTTTAATTCTAAACCGAACAAAACTATTTCATCTATAAAATCTGTGTCTATTTCATTTACAGGCTTTTTCATTTCTAATTCACGAAGAATTTCAAGCTTTTTAATGAGTTCAGATTTATTAAAATTCATATTTTCATTGTTCATTTAGAATCAGCTCCTTTCCCATACTTTTTTCTCCTTTCAATACTATATGTCGCTTTTTCTAAAACACTACAAAAATTTTTTTAAAATTTTCAAAAAAATATTTTGATAAGAAGCAAAATCCAATGCGGAGTAAGAGTTTTCGCCATTTCTGTAACCTTTTTCCTTGTTCTGCAAGAGCATACATTTACCGCTTTTTCACTCATATTAAGCTCTTCTGCAATTTGCTTATATGTTTTCTTTTCTTCGGTATGCATTTTTAAAATTTTTAACTCCCGCTCAGAAAGAGACTCAAAAATAATTTGCTTCTTTTCTTCTATTTCGCGCGGAGTCAGCGGGTATTCTCGTTCTATATATTCCAATATATCGTCAACAACCGCATCATTTTCGCTTAATTCAACCGTTGCTTTTTTCTTGTGCGTTCTGAAATATGCCTTCGCAAGATTATCTACAACTTTGTAAAGCCAGGCTTTTATGTTTTCATCTTCAAGTGTTTCGCACTTCTCTTGAAACAATAAAAATGCGTTTTGAGTTATATCCTGTGCTTCATACTCATCTTCAACAAGAAAGAGACAATGCAAATAAACATTTTTATAATATTTATTTGATATTTCATTAGCTGTAACTGAATCTATCACCAAACCCCACCTCCGTAAAACAGTTACTTGTTACTCATAAACCTCTGAGAGCTGAATTCCTTTATATAAGCTTATATTCATCATTTGCTTGTGTTTCAAAAGAGATTATATCTCCTGCTCTGCTGAAAGGAATGCTTTTTCCGTCAGTTATTCTCGTAACATCTTTTATATTTTCGCCTTCAACAGTACATTTTCTGCCTTTAAGGCTTTTAATTTCAAGAGATACTATTTCACCATTTTTAAGCTCAGAAGAAACAAGAAAAGCGCCGTCTGCACGAAGATTTTCAAACGTTACGTCTGATTTCTTATTCCAACAAGGGAACACTCTTATAACACCCTCGTGACTTTGCATAAGCATTTCGTTAATAGTTGCAGGAATAGTTGTAAGGTGCTCTATTCCGCCGCCGTAATGCTTAAAGAGTCTGTTCGGAAGAGCAAATTCTTTTATATTTTGCTTTATGCCCTCAATGAGAAAATCGGGATTCACACCAATTCTTGCACCTGCAGGAAGATATGAGTTTGAACCGTTATCATCAAGTCTTCTGTCGTTAATGAAATATGTATTTTTGGCAATTTTAAGAAGTTTTTCTCCGGAAGAGAGACCAATTTGCGAAGCAGGGTAAATATGCTGAAGTCCTACTGTATTTTCATTCCTCCAGCGAATTCCCATTTTTGAATATCTGAAGCACCTTTTGCCGTGCTTTATAAAGGTTGGAAAATCGCTCATATTCTCAATAATATCTTGCCACAATTCATATTTTTCAGAATTAACCCCGAGCTCCTTAGACATATCATAAACACCTTTAAACAAGAGCTTTACAAGCCCGAGTGAATTTATAGCATTTATTGTATTCACCTGGCCTATATGTGTTATATA
>JAFVWD010000208.1 GCA_017501865.1 Clostridia bacterium
ATCCAATACTTACAGAAGCTTCTTTGGCTCTATATAATCAATATTCAAAAACTGCCGATACAATTAAAAATTTGGTTTTGTGCGGTAGATTAGCAGAGTTTAAATACTATAATATGGACCAGGTTATTGAAAGAGCACTTGATATTTTTTATTTAATAAATAAGTTGTATTGGAGTCACTAATAAAATAAAAAGTGGTCACACTGACCACTTTTTATTTTATTAGTAAACCTTTACCCAATCCATCTTAACCACATCTCTCGCAGATGTTATCTGAACCTTGAGTTCGTTGGTTTCGACGTCTTCTAAAACCACAATTTTTCTGCTACCGATTGTAGTTTCGCTTGATAAGAAACGCCAGAGGTTATTGTCGTCTTTTGCATACACTTTAAAAGACTCTACCTTTTGACCTTCGGCGATTGCTTCTGCTACGTCAAGGTATTTTACTTTACACTTATCTTTTAACTTAACAATAAATTCTGTTTGGTAAGAGTCAGGCTTTTTGTTTTCTGTAATTTCTGCACCTTCTGCAAGGTTAGTGCCGAGTTCTGCATTGATTTTGTCGCCCAACTCTTTAAGCCTTTGAATGTCTTTTTCATTGAATTTACCATTCTTCATTGGCGGAATGTTCAGGTTGAAGGTTGTGTTACCGCCAACTGTTCTCAAATATGTATTAAAAAGCCTGTCTAAAGAGTGTGGCTCTTCATTTTCGTGGTAGAACCATCCTGGTCTTATAGACATATCTGTTTCAGCAGGGCAGAAGGTAAGTGCTTTTGAGTACATTATGTTTGAAATTGAGCCGATGTCCTTATCCCAGTTGAAAATGCCGTCAAGGTCGCCTTCCATTAAAGGTTCTACATCCGTTTTGTGTTCTGCTATTGAGCAGAGTTCATAAGGCACAACACACCATTGAGCGTGAGCGGCAGAGCCTGCTTCGTTACCGCACCAACGCATACCGCCCTTATCATTGAAAAATGTTGCGTTTGGTTGATATTTTCTTATGGTTTTTATGTAGCGCTCAAAGTCGTAATTCTGCTTTTTACCGTTAGGACCTTCACCGCAAGCATTGTCAAACCATACGTGAAAAATTTCACCGTAATTTGTAAGTAGCTCAGTAAGCTGATTTACGTAGTAATCATTATACTCGTCCGTGCCGTAATACTTGGAATTTCTGTCCCACGGAGAGAGGTAAAAACCAAATTTTATTCCGTGTTTTTTGCATGCTTCTGCACATTCTTTAACTATGTCACCCTTGCCGTTTTTGTACGGGCTGTTTTTCATAGAATGCTCGGTATATTTTGTTTGCCACAGGCAAAAACCATCGTGATGCTTTGCGGTTAATATCAAGCCTTTCATACCAGCAGATTTTACAGCCTTAACCCATTGTTCACAGTCAAGCTCTGTCGGATTGAAAATTGAAGGGGATTCTGTGCCGTCACCCCATTCCAAATTTGTAAATGTATTAGGGGAGAAGTGCACAAAAGCATAAAAGGGTGTTTCTCTTAATCGTTCTAACTGCGGTTTGTCAGGTTTAACATTAGCCGCAATCCTTAAAAACTCCTGAAGCTCCATAATAAAACCTACCTTGTAACAAATTCTTTTATTTCATTCAATTGTTTTAACGCAGTTTTTCTGCCTATGTCATAAGCAAGCTGTAATTTATCAGGATTGTGCTCAACTCTGCCCACAGGTAGTTTTTCCGGCGGTCTTATAACTAAGACATCGCCGCTTTTCTCTTTTTCTTGTATGAGCTTTATGGTTTTATTATAGTCATTGTGCCTGTTTTGCATTGTTTTATAAACATTAGGGTATTCTTTTAAGGTTGCCTTAATAATCGGCAGAGCCTTACTCGGCTTTTTAATATAACCCTCAGGTTGTGTTAAAATAACAATATTCTTGTCATAGCCAATGCTTTCAAAATATTCTAACGGTATCGAATCGGAAATACCGCCATCAAGTAATTTGTAATCTGTAGCTTCAACTACTCTTGAAGCAATCGGCATAGAAGCAGAAGCCCTTATCCAGGTTAAATCTTCATCTCTGCCGGTTATACATTTTCTGTAAAGCGGCTTTCCCGTTTCAACATCAGTACAGACAACGTAGAATTCCATAGGGTTTTCAAGGTATGCTTTGCAGTCAAATAAGTCTAACTCGTAAGGAATTGTGATATAACAGAATTCTGCACCGTACAAATCGCCGGTTTTTATAAGGGAGCGTATACTGCAAAAACGAGGGTCATTGCAGTATTTTTTATTATAACGCAGAACTCTGCCTATCTGATTTGATTTTATATTGCACCCGAAGGCCGCCCCTGCTGAAACACCTATAGCACCGTCAAAATGTATTTTGTTTTCCATTAAAACATCCATTACACCTGCGGTGAACAATCCGCGCATAGCGCCGCCTTCCATAATTAAACCGTATTTGCTCATTTGAAAACCTTCATTTTAATTTATTTTATATATAAATCCGCGTAAACAGGGAAGTGGTCCGAAACATATTTTCCGTCTATACCTGCAGTGACTACTCTATAAGTATCGGCAGAAAAATTACCGTTAATCATTACATAGTCAATAACATCCTTGTAAACGGAGGGTTTTATGTTGTGGAAGGTGAGATAATCCATTGTATTTTTTGCCAAATGCTTTGTGTCGTACATAAAGCCTGAATTTACGAATTGAAGATAGTTTTCTGTGCCTTCTTCAATATTCATATCTGCTGTGAATACTGCCGGAATATTTTTGTATTCCCTGAGCTTTTCAAGCATCATTTCAACACCGTTCCTTCTTGCCTCTACACCAATGTGGTCAAGGTGAGTGTTGACATGAACATATTTTTCTTTTGTTGATTTGTTTTCTAAAACCGCCCATGTGCAAATTCTGTAACAAGCAGCATCCCAACCCTTGGACTCTTTATGGGGTGTTTCAGAAAGCCAGAAGTTTCCGCTTTCTACTACATAATATTTGTCTTTTAAGTAAAATATGGAGGAGTATTCTCCGTCGTCTTCACGAGGAATTCCGACGTAGTCATATTTATCTGCCAGAGCATCTTTTAAGTATTCCATCCATTCAGGTGTTGCTTCCTGCAGTCCTACTGAATCAGGAGCACCTTTTAAAATAGTCTCACTTACAAGCGGGTAACGCGACTCAGCAGTCTGAACTCCCACACCTGAGCAACGTATGTTAAATGACATTATTCTTACAGCCTTTTCTTTTTTAGGGAGAAAATCAAATATTTTATCCTCGGGAACCAATTCGATTTTGCCTGATTTAATATCGGCTTTTATGAGTTCTTCAATGCTTTGCATTTCTTTTTCAGTTAACATTATAACCACACTCTTTTTTAAAAATATATACCAAATTATACCACAACACATAAAATATGTAAAGAAAAGAGCCTTGTAAATGTTATACATATATTGACAATAATGCACCGAACATATAAAATGTAATGAAACTATGGATTTATGGAGTAGAAAATGAAAAAAATCAAGGAAAAAAAGCTGCGTCAGAAAGCACATATATTAAAAAATACTGCTTTTATGCTACGGTGTGCGTTTAAATGCTCACCGTTATCGGTTTTAATAATATATTTTTCGTATATAGCGGAAAATGTTTACTATGCTGTCGTTATAAATGTTATGTTCCTCGAAACTGCACTTTCTGTTATAGAGGGTAACGGCACCTTTAAGGAATTTGTTATAAGGATGCTCATAATTGTTCTGGGTAAAATTCTTGTTGACCTTATAGGGTACATAGATGTTTATACGGTAAGAGTAAAATTTCAGATAAAATGTGAGAGCTACCTTAACTCGCTTATATTTAAAAAGGCTCAGGAGGTTGAACTTGGTTGTTATGAAAATCCGGAGTTTTTTGATAATTACAACAGAGCAACCTGGGTAATAGACCGTGACGGCTTCAAGAGGATTATAGAGGGCTCTGCATGGACTCTCGGTTCGCTTGCCAGCCTTATAACCCTCGTTGCTTATCTTGTGTCAATAGACCCGGTTCTTATTGTTTTTGTATTGTGTCCTGTTGTAGTTGTTGTTTTCAAAATTCTCAAAAACAATCTTGAGCTTGAAAAAGAAAAGGATATGACTCCTTTTGAACGTCAGAAGGATTATATAAGAAGAACAATTCTTCTGAAGGATTTTGCAAAGGAAATAAAAACAACAAACATATTTGTTGTTTTAGAAAAAAGATTCCGCAAGGCAATAGAAGGTAATATAGTAGTTATAAAAAAATATGGTTGGAAAATAGCGCTGCTTGAGTTTTTCGCAGACTATTTTGCAGAAATTATCCCTGTTACAGGCGGTTTTGTTTATGGTTGCTATAGACTTATGGTTGTAGGAGATATTCCTGTTTCTGAATTTTCGGTTCTTGTTTCAGCTATAACTACCTGCAGAAATAAAATTAATCATTTGGCATATTATTTTGCAATGCAGCAAAAGCATTGTCTCTGGGTTCAGAATTTAAGAGATTTTCTTGAGTATGAACCGAAAATACAAAGCGGAGATATTATACCGGAGAGCTTTCAGAAGCTTGAATTTAAAAATGTTTCTTTCAGGTATAAGGATGATTCACCATATATTATAAAGAATCTTTCTTTCATAATAGAAAAAGGGCAGACTGTTGCTGTTGTAGGACATAACGGTGCAGGTAAAACAACTCTTTCAAAGCTTTTAATGCGTTTTTATGATGTAACTGACGGAGAAATTCTTTATAACGGAATAAATATTAAAGAATATGATTTGCAGAAATACCGAGAAAGATTTGCATCTGTTTTTCAGGATTACAGAGTGTTTGCTATGACTGTTGCAGAAAATGTTCTGACTGAAGAGGTTTCTGACGAAAACAGAGAAATTGCCGTAAATGCGCTTAAAATGGCGGGTGCATATAAGAAAATAGATAAGCTGGCAAACAAAGAGAATTCCCTTTTGACAAAGGAATTTGATTCGGAGGGTGTTCTTCTTTCCGGCGGTGAAACTCAAAAAGTTACAATAGCACGACTTTTTGCGAGAGATTTTGACATTGCGGTGCTTGATGAACCGTCATCGGCACTTGACCCTGTTGCCGAAAGTAAAATGTACGATGCTCTTCTTGAAGGTACAAAGGGTAAAACGGTTATTTATATTTCTCACAGACTTTCAAGTGCAACCCGTTCAGATAATATTATTGTGTTTAACGAGGGTGTAATGGTGGAACAGGGAACCCACGACGAGCTTATGGAGAAAAAAGGCGTTTATAGTGAGATGTTCACATTGCAGGCATCGGGATACAAGGAGGTGTGCGAGGGTGAAGAATAAAGAACGAACCAATTCCTTGAGAAACTATATTTATATGTTGAAATTTATCGGTAATCACACTCCGTTTATGGTTTTTGGTTATTTGTTTCTCGATGTGATTGCCGATTTACCATGGACTCTTTCAAATGTTGTTCTTCTTAAATACATAATAGACGTTGTAGGCGAGGGGAAGGATTACTACAGAGTTTTTGTGATGCTCGGACTTTTTGTTTTGTTTGTTATTATAACTAATCTTTGCACAACTCTGTTTTATGAAATTTCTATGCCGAAGCAAAAGGAAAGGCTTTATTTTGCCATATATAAAACTATATATGAAAAGGCTGCAAAAATGGATTATGAGTCGTATGATAATCCCGAGTATTATAACGACCTTGTTCTTGCTATGAATTCAATGAACGAAAGAGCATATGCTGTTTTAGCTAACACTCAGGACATACTCTCAAATGTTATAAGTGTTATTACAATAGGTGCAGTTATAGTAACCATTGACCCCGTTTGTCTTGTGTTTGTTCTTATTTGTGTAGCAATTATGACTCCTATAGGACGATTAATAGCAAAAGTAAATGTTGAAAGAACTGAAGCAATGACACCGCTTGACAGAAAAAATCTGTATTTCAGCAGAGTTTTTTATCTTCAGGACTATGCGAAAGAATTGCGTCTTTCAGGTGCGGGTAAAATGATTGAACGCAGATATAACAAGAATATAACTGACCGTATAAATACTATCGCACCATATCTTGGGAAGCAGTGGAAATTATATTTTTGTCAGGAATCACTTCCTATGACATTGCTTATATATTTAGGTGTTACATTACTTATGGGATATAAGGCGATTGTCACAAAAGAAATTGGTATGGGGGATTTTGCGGCAACCTTCAACGGAGCCTCTTCAATAAGTGTAAGTGTTTTTGCTATAACAAGTCAGTTTGCTATAAGTATGAGAGAAAATGCTCTTTATGTTGAGAAATTCCGTAAATTTATGAATGCGAAAGAAAAGATGATTTCAGGCACGGAAACAACTGTATTTGAAAAGCCTGTTACAATTAAGTTTCACAATGTTTCTTTCAAATATCCGGGAACAGAAAAGTATGTTCTTAAAAATATAAATTTAGAAATAA
>JAFVWD010000209.1 GCA_017501865.1 Clostridia bacterium
CAGGTAGGATTCTGAAGTCTTGAGTAAAAATAACCGGTTGCCTCAAGATCAAAAAGCTTACCCATATCTTCACTTGTATCATATTTAAAAGTAGTACTCTGATAAATCGGGATTTGTCTCGGTTCACCGTTACCGGGTGTATAACCGCCCTGTACACATTTTGTTTCTATTCTGTAATCACTCATTATAAATAACTCCTTTCGAGTAAAAGTTCAGTTTTTACGCAGTAAGTCAGCTCCAATATATCAGCCTACAAGTAATATGCACCAATATACCGTGTGACCGTCTTTTGAAAAGGCACCTATACCAATCTCTTTGAAATTTGCACTCTTAAGTGCTTTACAGCTCTGTGACTCTTTCATTAATTTGGCAAAGCCCTGAGCATAGCTCGTGGTAGAAATACACATAACCTTATCTATCATATTATAATGAATATCATAATCATCAAGTAATGTGTTGTAGTACGAACCGTTACTGCGTCTTAAAGCAGTACCTGACTGCACCGCAAACTCCATAGCAGCCTGATCGGCAACTGAAGAAAGCTCTTCTGAAAGAATGAGATTTGCAAGTGCACCGTCTGTCTCAGTTTTTCTGTAATCATTTATGAGCTGAACAAGCTCTTTTTCATGTTTTTTAAACTCGTACTCAGGCATATACACCTTCGCTTCAAGCTGTGCCGCAATTCTGAGCGCTATTCTTGCATCAATTGTCGTTAATTTCTCGTTGAGATCTATATCTGCTGCCGCAAAATCGTCCTCGCTGTAGTTCTCATCAGAAATCCCTATAACAGCACGCAGAATACTTCTTGCATCATAAACGGTAACATCTCCGTCATTATCAATATCACCATAATAACGTTTTACCTCAAAAGCAACCATAGGTATAACCGAAACGACAATAAATGCCGAAACTGTTAAAAGCAAAGCAATTTTTTTAACTATACTTTTCATAAAAGTCAACTCCTTACCTATAATTACCGCTGTCAGAACAAATCTAAGTTATTATACAATAAATATTCACAAAATGCAATTGTTTACAAAGAAAAAATCAACCACCGCTTAAAATACGGTAATCGCTTTTTTGATAACTACAAGTAAGCTCTGTTAAATATTTATGACCAATCAGACACAGATATCAAAATATTCAGAATATCTCAGACCGGATATAGCAATGGTTCTGCAGGCTTAAAAAAACCACAGAACCATTTTTGTTATTAATAAAGTGTTACTTCCTGCATTTCAAGCTCGCCTCTGAAGGAGGTAATTTTTACCTTAACGCGTTTAACCTCAACAGGAGTTATTTTATGTATTCTTTTATAGCCTACAATTCCACCCTTGTCTACTCTTTTGAATTTTCCGTCGCCCTTATCAATAAATAATTCATAAGACTCAATATGCTGACCGTTGGCAATATTTTCCATCATAAGAACCTTGTCAAACATATCCTTTTCTTTAAAATCGAAAATAATCTCGGGCTCTGTGTCATTTTTCGCAGGCTTCCAGGTTTTATCCTCGTCTGAATTCAATAAATTCTGAACACTGAACTCTTCTGAAAGCGAGCTGCTTGCAGAAATTTCAGCAATACCTGAAACTTTATAGTTATAGCTTTGTCTGAGGCTTTTTCCGAATGCCATTAAAATCTGGTAATCCATTTCGGAAAAGGAACCGTCCTTCATAGGAGGAATTCCGAGCATAAGTGCACAGTTTGCACCAACTGATTCAAGATAAAGCTTTTGCAATCTGTCTTTTGTTTTTGCGGAATACTCATCTTCTTTATGGTAATACCACCTGTCGCGCATAGAAACACTTACCTCGCACGGATACCATATAAACTCTGTTTCCTTCTTTATTGCTTTTCTTGAGCCAAGGTCCATATCGTGCTTTTCGTCTCTTTTACGAGTCTTTTTTGACTGCGGTTCTTTACTTCTTTTAATAGCCTCTTCAATACTAAAATATTTAGGAACTACACTCCACTCGTTTTTGCGGATTACGCCCCACTCATTACCATACCAGCGCACATCGGGACCAACCAGAGCAATAACTGCATCCGGCTGACACTCTCTTACAACCTCGTAGTACCCTTCCCAGTCGTACTCCTGAGTATAACCGCTACCGTTATCTTCTGCAGCTCCGTCAAAGCGGACATAAAAAATATCGCCGTATTTAGTAAGTATTTCTCTCAGGAGCTTTTTGAAATATTCATTATACTCCTCGCCTGTACCGTAGCATTCAGCATTTCTGTCAAGCGGAGAAATTGCAATTCCGAATTTAAGCCCTTGTCTTGCACATTCTTCAGAAAGCATTTTTACCATATCGCGGTTATCGGTTTCCCAATTCACTGATTTTTCAATGGTGTAATCAGTAAGCTCTGAGCACCAGAGACAAAATCCGTCGTGATGCTTTACGTTTAACACCATACCCTTCAAGCCTGCCGCTTTAAAAAATGTTACCCATTCTTCTGCATCAAATTTTTCAGGAATGAAGTTAACCGGGTCAACCTTACCATCGGTCCACTCTCTGTTCACTACTGTGGGAAGGCCTAAATTAACAAAACCGTAAAACTCCGTTTTTTGCCATTCAAGCTGACGTTTTGACGGCTTTATCCCTGCCGCAATTTCATAAGATTTCATATGTACAGAATATTTCCTTTCATATTTCAGGCATACGGGAGTTAAAGCCGTATGCCTCATAGTTTTTTATTTGCCGATGTCATTATTTGTGACTATTATATCAGCGCCTGTACTCAATATATCCTTTACTACTACATCACCGATTTTTACCGGTGCCTCTATTGATGCCTGATTTATAATTTTCATACACTCAAACATCTTATCCTTCGGAACAGGCTTTGATGATTTAACCGGTACAACAGGTAAGCTGCCGTTTACAAGCTTTACAGTTGTTGTAAGACTTCTTACAGGATTTGTAAGCTCATCTCTTGCATATGCATCACCGCGTTTGCAGGTGTTGCCCGTAACAGAAAGAATTTCGCCGTTGTCAATTTCTACTTCTATAGGGCAACCCAACGGACAGGATACACAAATTAAACTTTTCTTCATTTCAGTACCCTCCTTATTCTTCTATTCTTACAGTAATTTCACTGTTTTCATTCATATTTCTGAGCATTTCGGGAGTAATCAGAACATTTTCCATTTCACCGGGAGCTAATTTAACCTTTTTCTTTGATGAAAGCACATTACCGTCGCACTCAACAACTACTTTCGCGCCTTTATAAACTTGTCCCACTCTGAAATAGAGCTTTACACCGTCTTCATTTTCGATGTTTACTCTTTGAGGAACAATATAACGAACACCGTTTACACCTTTGGTGTTAATGAATGTACCACCCTGCTTTTTACCGAAAATGTAATTTGCAGCACCTTTACCTGCTATTTTACTTTCCTCTGTAACATAGTCAACAAGGTCATGAACCTGAAGAACATTACCGCAGGCAAAAATTCCCTTATGAAGAGTTTCTCTGTACTCGTCGACTACAGGACCTCCTGTAACTGTGTCAAGATCTATACCGACACCCTTAGAAAGCTCATTTTCGGGAATAAGACCGACAGATAACAGAAGTGTGTCACAATCAATATACTCCTCAGTACCCGGAATAGGCTTAAGTCTTTCATCTACCTGCGCAATGGTCACACCCTCAAGTCTTTCTTTACCGTGGGTTGAAACAACTGTGCAGCTGAGTCTTAACGGAATACCAAAGTCGTCAAGGCATTGAACAATATTTCTTGTAAGACCGCCGGAATATGGCATAAGCTCACATACAACCTTTACCTCGGCACCCTCAAGAGTCATTCTTCTTGCCATAATAAGGCCGATATCTCCCGAGCCTAAAATAACTACTTTTCTACCCGGCATATAACCGTCAATATTTACGTATTTCTGTGCTGTACCTGCAGTCATAACACCTGCAGGACGGGATCCTGCTATTGAAAGAGCTCCTCTTGGTCTTTCACGGCAACCCATTGCAAGCACTACCGCTACAGCCTGAATTTTAATAAGACCGTCTTTATTGTTAACAGCTGTAACTACATTATCTTTAGATACATCCAGAACCATTGTATCTGTATAAACATCAATATCAGTTTTTTCAACTTCAGCTATAAATTCATTAATATTCATCATCCTTACAACCTCCTTAAAAGGTATTCCAGATATTCAATTCTGTATTCAGCACGTTTAAGCTGAGCTTCTGTCGTCTGACTGCCCATTGCCATACTGCGCAGAACCTGTCTTTCAAGATTCAGCTTGCGCTGCAGATATTCCTCAGTCAGATCATTTTTAAATTTTATAAGAGTATGCGGATACTGATATTCAATATCATCTTCATCCTGATTCATAGATACAGCAACTTCCTTAGGCTCAACTGTAAGTATCTCGCAGATGAACTTGCCTTCACGTACCAGCTGCTCATTTACAATTTTGAAGCCATTGTTCAGCAGCCAGTAACGCAGTTTACCCACATGGTTGCGTGGCTGGAGAATCAGCCGTTTGAAGGAATG
>JAFVWD010000210.1 GCA_017501865.1 Clostridia bacterium
GATGACGACGGAGGACATGGAATGATTTTTAAGGATGAATATAAAATTTATTTAACATTTCACACACCGAATCAATCTCTTTTTGAACGTCCTGTTTTTGTTGAATTGGATGATCTAGGTGATTCATTAAAAATAAAAAAGAATTAAAGCTCAGTTTTTTATGTAAAAAGTTTTGAAATTGTAAAACAGAAAAAGCCGTCAATCTAAACCAAGATTGACGGCTTTCTGGCAGGGGCACTAAGACTCGAACTCAGGACACGCGGTTTTGGAGACCGCTGCTCTACCAACTGAGCTATACCCCTAAAAGTGGTGGACCATCAGGGACTCGAACCCCGGACCAACCGGTTATGAGCCGGTTGCTCTAACCAACTGAGCTAATGGTCCATGTCTTGCCTTGCGACAGGAACGTCTAAGATTATATTAGAAACGGAAGTGTTTGTCAAGTCTTTTTTGCTAATTTAATTATATGTTTTTAAAAATTTTTTGAAATATGAAAAACTTGAAAATCTTTGTTTATTTTGTTTTTTAGTCTTGAATAATGCTTATTTAAAGTATATAATCATTTGTAAATTGTTGTGGTGGTGATTTTTGATGTCAGCTTATAAAATTGCCCCTGATTATTCAGGTGATTATTATTGGGATGCATATTGTAAAATACTCGATATTGAGTTGAAACAATGCATCGCTGAAGGTCTCGAAATTGACGAGTACAAATCAGATTTCGAAGTAGCTGTTAAAATGCCGTTTTCAAAAGAAAAAGCGGATATGGCAGATGCTTTATTTGAAAAGGTTATAAATGCAGAAATCAAACGTGATTTTAAATATAATGAGCCTTCTGATTTAGCAGGTATCAGAGCACTGCGAAAGCCTTATAGTTATACTAAAACATCTCTTACCGATGAAATTTTGTATGAAAAGGTGAAGGGTGGCTGGTATGGCAGAATTTGCGGTTGCCTTTTGGGAAAACCTCTTGAGGGTATTAAAACAAACGAGCTCATACCATTGTTAAAAGAAACAAATAATTTTCCGCTTTCACGTTATGTTGTTTCTGCCGAAATAACTGACAGTATGATTAACAAATTCGAGTTTTGTCTTGAAAATAAGGATTGGGCAGATGTTATTGAGTGTGCTCCTGTTGACGATGATACAACCTACACAGTCTTGTCGCAGATTTTAATTGACAGAAACGGTCTTGGCTTTGAACCGAAGGATGTTGCAAAGCTCTGGCTTCAGAGTCAGCCTATAGAAAAATATTTTACAGCTGAAAAGGTAGCTTATACCAATTTTGTTAATGGTTATGCACCGCCGTATTCAGCAATGTATAAAAATCCTTACCGCGAATGGATAGGTGCTCAGATAAGAGGTGATTACTTCGGTTACATAACACCGGGGAATCCTGAGCTGGCAGCGGAATACGCTTTTCGTGATGCGTGTATTTCCCATATAAAAAACGGCATTTATGGTGAAATGTTTGTGTCTGCTATGATTTCTGCTGCGGCAAATGCACAGTCAGTCTCAGACGTTATAAAAGCAGGACTTGCAGAAATTCCGTCAACATCACGGCTTTATGAAGGTGTGTATGACATAATAAATAAATATAAAAAAGGTGTACCTGAAAGCGAATGTATTTCGTACATACAAAGTACATTTGATGAATATGACCCGCAAGATTCTGTTCACACAATTACAAATGCTTTAATCGTAACAGTTGCATTGCTTTACGGAAACGGTGATTTTGGTAAATCAATCTGTACAGCGGTTCAGATTGGTTACGATACAGATTGTAATGCCGCAACTGTCGGTTCGGTTCTGGGTGTGTTAAACGGATTTAAATCAATAGGTGAAGAGTGGGTTAAGCCGTTAAATAATAAGCTTAATACCGGTATAACGGGTTTAGGTGTAGTGGAAATTAGCGAGTTGGTTGAAAAAACAATTTCACATATAAAATTAAAAACGCAAGGAGTATAAATATGAGTCAGTTAAAATTATACAAAACATTTACAGAACCATGTAAATATCCTGAGGATTTGGGTGGTTTTGAATACAGAAGCTACAACGGTACTGTTGAGGACAGAGCTGCTTGGGCTGAAATTTGTAAAAACGGTTTAGTTGGCGATGATGCTGACGCAACCCGTTTTGTAGAGGTTATAGAAGAAGCAAACGGCTACAAGCCTGAAAATGTTTTCTTTATAACAGAAAACGGAAATCCTGTTGCAACAATAACTGCACTTGTTCAGGAAAACGGCAGGGGCTGGGTGCATATGGTTTCTGTTCACAAAGACAGTCGCGGTAAAGGTCTTGGTGCTTACCTTAATCAGATTGCTTTGGCAGCACTTTCAGAAGCAGGTTGTACTTATGTAGGTCTCACAACAGATGAATTCAGAGTACCTGCAGTAAAATCTTACTTAAGAGCAGGCTTCCGTCCTGTTCTTTATGAAGAAGATATGGAAGCTCGTTGGGTTTTCTGGCTCAATCGTTACGGCTATATGAATATAGAGGCTTATGACAATGATAATAATTTTGTTAAAAAGCTTTGTACTGTTGAAAAAAAAGATAAGCTCAAGGTAGGTGTGTTTGGTCTTCGCAGAGGTACAGCTATTGCAGAGCCTGCAGTTTTATCTGAAAAAGGCTACATTTATGCTGTTTGTGATTACGATGAAACAACTTATGAGCTTGTTGAAAATGTACTTGTGAAGATACAAAGTATTTCAAAGAGTTTGATGAATTCATAGAATGTGGTTTAGATGTTGTTATTTTAGCAAACTATTTCAATGAGCATGCAAAATATGCTGTCAGAGCACTTGAAAAAGGAATTCACGTTTATAGTGAAACACTTCCTGCAGTTACTCTTGCAGATTGCGTTAAATTGTGCCGTGCAGCAGAAAAAAGCAAAGCTAAATATATGATTGCAGAAAACTGTGCATATTTTGGTACAGTAAGAAAAATGGAAGAAATCTATAAAAATAAAACTCTTGGTGGCGCAGTGTACTGTGAGGGTGAATATGTTCATCCAATGCCGCACGATGGTTATAAGGAAATTACTCCCGATGCAAAGCATTGGCGCGCTTTAATGCCATCAGGCTATTATTCAACACATGCATTGGCACCTATTATGCAAATTACAGGTGAAGTTCCTGTTGCGGTTAATGCTTTGAGTATTTATAGTGACGAGGTTCGCATTGAACGCGAAGAAGAGCCTACAAAGGATGTTGCTTCAATTATGCTTTGTACTATGAGTAACGGTTCTGTTGCCCGTGTTACAGGCTGGTCAAAGTTTGGCGGACATGGTCTCTGGTATCGTATGAATTGTGGCAAGGGCAGCATAGAAAGTGTTCGCGGTGATGATTACAAGGTTCGTCTTTTCTATAACGATTGGGAAATTCCGGAAGGAATGGAACAAGAAACATTATATTCAGTAGAATATCCGTTCGATAAGGACCGAGCAAGCCAAAGCGGTCACTTTGGTGGCGATTACTATGCAATTTACGATTTCCTTGATTGTGTTCAGAATGACAGAACACCATTCCTTGATGTGTATAAATCAGCGGCTATGACAGCAGCTGCAATTTTAGGCTGGCGCAGTAGTCTTAATGATGGTAAACAGTATAAAATCCCTGATTTCACTAAGGAAGAGGAGAGAGTAGCATATGAAAATGATGTTTTATCCCCGTTCCCTGACGAAAATGGTGTTTCAAACTTCCCTTGCACAAAATATCAATTGAAAGATTTTGATGTAGAATTTTAATAAAGCCTATAACAGCTGTAGAAAACGAAAGTTTTTTACAGCTGTTTTTGTTTTTTAGGGCAGAAACAGACTTTTTTTAAAAAATTTTTAAAATCTTTGTGTAATGTCTTGCAAAATTCGACATATATAAGTAGAGGCTCGGAAAATGAAGGTGAGAGTAAGCGAAAATGTTGAAAGAAAGTGCATTTTTGCAGTATAGATTGACAAAAAAATATGTGCATTTTATAATAATTGTAATTTGTTGAAACACAGATGATTTTTAAATTGTTCATCAGGTGTAGGTGTTGCGAAATATGAGTACGATGCATGGGGTAATGTAACAGCTACAACCGAAACAGGCTATGAAAATCTCGTTAATTTAAGCCCGTTTGCTTACCGAGGATATTGTTACGATAATGACATAAAAATGTATTATCTCCAAAGCAGATATTACGACCCGGAGATTTGTAGGTTTTTAAATGCAGATGGCTATGTAACAACAGGCCAAGGCTTACTAAGCCACAATTTTTTCGCACCGTTTTATTCGGTTGAATTAGAACCAATTGAATGGGAAATTGTTAGTAAGTAAGGAGGAGAATATATATGATAGTATTTGATGGGTATTTAACAGGTGAATCGAAAAAGTTTTTTATTAATAAATACTTGAATAATGGTGGTAAATTTATAGCAGTGCTTCTATCGCTCACAATACCGATATGGCTGTATTTATCGTTGCAATTGTGCGGAGATGATTGGTTTGTGCCAATAGTGTCATTGTTAATATTAATTCCAGTTTCATCATTTTGTTCTCGTTTTTTTATTTCGAAGAAAGAAAAAGAACGAATTAATTTGAAAAAGATAGTTGTAAAAGGTGATGAAATTAAATTGATAAGTGATAAATCAAGGCTTGTCAATTACATATCCAGAGTGAAGGCAGTTTATGATTACGGGGAGTTTTATGAAATTAAATTTCCGGCTATATATTTTACTACTATATGTATATGCCAAAAAGATTTGCTTTCAAAAGGGTCAATTGAGGAGTTTGAAAACATTTTTTCGGGGAAAATAGTACGGCGACAATCAGAGGACGGCTGAATTGAAGTAAGAGGTAATAGTGAACAGGTAAGAAGTGAATTTGCTTCTTATCGACAATCAGGGGACGGTTCTATGATTGAGCCTGAAAAGCCTTGATTATCAACGGTTTTAACGCTATACAAAATTTAATTTAACAAAAAATCAGGGGTTGGTTGATTGGGAAATTAACCCAATCACAGAACCATCCCCTGATTTTTACAGCTAAAACCATATGTAGCTTAACAGATGGAGTATTTTATGAAAAATGGATTAATACATACGAAATCGAGATGATTGAAGAAGGGATTGATATATGTGATTATCCATTTTAATGAGGTGTTGGTTGAATGAGAAAAGCGAGAAAAACAGTAATGTTAATATTAATAACAATTTTCTTTTGGAGTGTAATAAAAGTTGGACATATATATTTATACAATCACTTTGTAAAACCTTCAGATTTTTATCAAACTGCATATGATTATTCGCAAGGTGAAGAGGTATGGTTTGAACGTCGTGAGTGTGATTCATTGACTCAAACAACCTGTTTGAATTTATTAACTATACTTGAAAATGGCAGATATGATGAATTTAAAACAGAGTTCATTAAATGTTATGAAAATGTTTTTAATTCAGAAAACTGTTATTTAATTATAAGGAGAGTCTATGTCAATAATACAAAACTTTCATTAAAAGAAAAAAATATTATGCTTGAAGTTTTAAATGAGATTGTTGAAACAGAAAAAAAGGATAATAACAAATTAGCTATTATAAGAAATTATGCGCTTCAACAAGAGATATTGTACTCTTCAGGAAGAATTCTTAGTGCAAATAAAGTTTTTGACGAAATAGAAAAGTATTCTTAATTAAATTATACACAGGTGATAAAAATGTTTTTTAAATATAAAAAGATATTAAATTACATCGTTGTAATATTAATAACAAGTATTGTTTTAGCACTTGTTAATATCGGTTTTATTCCGATGCATAAATATTTGGTTTTACAAAATAAAGAGGCAAATTATTTGAATGATAAAAGTTTTATAAATTGGATTGAACTTTGTGATGAATTATTTGGCAGCGACGAGTATGAAATGATTTTGGAGTATTTTCCCGATTATTTGGAGAGCGATGAATTGTATATGACATACCTTGGAGCAGCAGGTGATAATTCTTTTGCATCTCTCGGAATTGTAAATGGATATAGATACATATATGCCGAGGCATTATTAAAGACCGGAATGTACGATGAGTTTGAGTCTTATATTTACGAATTGAACAATCTTTATGCAAAAAACTCAATTCAAGATAGTTTGTATATTGTCATTTCAGATTGTATTCTTACGAGTGAATATAATAATGAAGAATTACATGTTTTGTTGAATGTGATAGAAAAAATTTACGACGATTGTATTACTGATAAGTTTAAATATCAAAATCTTTGCATTCAGTCATATATCAATGATAAATTAGAGGATGAAGAAAAATATAATTTAGTACAAAAAGATATTTCAAGATTGAATAATTATTAATTAGCCAGCAACTCATACATCAATCAGGTGATAATTCTATGATTGACACCGAAACAAAACTCTATTATCTCCAATCTCGTTACTATGACCCGGAGATTTGTAGGTTTTTGAATGCGGATGGAACATTAAATGGTAATGGTGATCTTCTCGGATTTAATATGTTTGCATATTGTAGTAATAATCCTGTTATGTATAGTGACCCGAGCGGATGTGGGTTAAAGTCAGTTTTTAATTATTTGAAAAGAAAAGCTAAAGAAATTTATAATGAATTAAATAAAATAAATAAAAAGTTAAAAACACAAGGAAAAACTAAGAAGAGAAGTAATTGGGGTTCTGTAAAATCAGCTTATGAGTCAGTTAATGATTTTGGGGAATCAATAGATACAAAAAATCGAAATATAGAAAAAACCGCTTCGGATATTCATACTATATGTTATACAGGAAAAACAGCGAAAGAGTTGGATTTGAAAACCCCGGATACTGATGCATTTTCTAATGATTTAGTATACCAAAATGCGTGCGATGAATACGCGGTTATGTATAAACAACAAATGGATATCGTTTATTCAATTGATGTATCACTTGTTTCTTGGGATGATTTAGATGAACAAGGTAAACAATATGCAATTCAAAGTATACAAGAAAATTGGGGATTTGATTTGTATTGGGCATTAGCTTGGGCACAGACTGATGATGGTTGTATTTTACCATAATTGATAGGGAGGTTTTATATGAAAAAAAGTATTTCGATTATTTTAATTTTTGCACTTGTTGCTCAGTTAACCGCTTGTAGTTATTTTAATGATCCGGAATTAAATGTTATGATAAATGAATATGAGGAAACAAAAGGTGTTGAAGAACTGGCAGAGCTTGTTGTTTATACATGGTCTAGCTGTGATTATGAAAATTTTCAAGAATATGGAACCATATTTTTTAACGAAAGTTTAAATAATGAACAATACATAGATGCTTTTGCAAGTGCGGTAAAAACATACTCACTCAATGAAAAAGAAGACAAAGTTATAGAAGAAAATATCGGGTTGTATCATAACAGTATGTTATGGTGCTACATATTATCCTTTTTATACACACAAAATGAAGAGAATATAACAATTAATGAGTCATATGAAACTTTGTGCAAATATAGATGTAATTTTTATGAAGATAATGATGTTAATTGTTACAATAGTTCTATCATTGCCTTATCTACGTGGTATATCGAAGATTTATACAAAGAGAAATTAAACTCCTTGTTATTTCTTTATGCTATTGAACATACAGAAGAATTACCGGATATTGCAGGATTCTTAGGTTGGAGATATAAAAAAGATCAGAATGAAAAAATGTTTTCGTTTTTTAAAAACTTATGCAAGTGGATTCAAGATGAAAAATTAGAATTTTCTGTTAGTAAATTAAATGTGGAGGAAAATTTATCTGTTCAAAAAAACAAATTCAAAAACAAGAAACTTACATTTAATGAAATTAGTGGAATGCTTGAAATCGACGGTGCTGATAGTTTTTGTGAGAATAATATAATGATTGTTGACCAAAAAGAAAGTGAAATTATTTTTTTCGGTAATCCTGTTATTTCAACAGTGTTCTTTAATAAAAATACAGGGGATTTTGAAATTTTGTTACAAGAACAGGTTGTCATCAAATGGGCTGGAGAGTATTAAAATGGTGGATATTACAGAAATCATGGATATGCTCGATTGGCATA
>JAFVWD010000211.1 GCA_017501865.1 Clostridia bacterium
ATTTCTTGTGGAACAAAGGTTATTGTTTATAAGGATACAGCGTGCGAAGAGGTTGTAAATATGTATGGTGGTATCGTTGTTGAACAAAGTGTTGAATCAATATTTAATGAGGTATCAAATATAGTATGAAGAAAAGCAGTAAAATGCTAAAAAAGCATAGGTTATTTGAAAAAATAGGGTATGTTTTTAAGATTGCCTGTTCAATACCGTTTATGTTAAAAACCCAAAAAAACAATAACATTTGGTTAATGGGATTGGGTGACGATAACTACGCCAATAACGGAAAAGCCTTTTATGAATTTTTAAAAGAAAACCATCCGGAAATTGAAGTTTTTTGGGTATGTGAAAAAGAAAACAAAAAAAGATTATCTAAGTATATAGAAGAAGATGCGCTTTTGAGCAGAGGCACACTGAAAAATTACATAATGGCATCGAAGGCAAGTGTTGCAATATATGGTTTTTCAGATTTCGATATTGCACCCGGATATTATAGAATACTAAAAAAACAAAAGACTTTATTAGTTAATATCAGTCATGGCTTTGACGGATTAAAGGGTATGCCGGAAGACTATTACAAATCACTTCCGGTAGATTTGTTGTGTGCTGCATCTGACTACGAAAAGAAGGCAAAAATAGAAAAATGCGGTGCAGATGAAAGCAAAGTTGCAGTAACAGGCTTTGCAAGATATGATAGCTGGAATGTTGATTCTTCAAGAAGCGGAAAAGTAAAAAATATTTTTATAATGCCGACATGGCGTGATTGGTATGAAACTGAAAATGCTGAATGGTCCGAAACAACACTTTTCAAACAATACGATGTGTTGTTCAGAGAATTGGAAAAGTTAGCAGAAAAAGAAAATTTTGAAGTAGAATATAATTTTCATCCGAGAATGAAGTTGTTTTTTGAAAATGCACATTGGGATGAATTTAACAGAATAAAACAAGCAGATGAAAATAAAAGCATACAAGAGTCATTGATATGGGCAGATTTAGTAGTAACCGATTATTCAAGTATATTCTGGGATGCCTTGTATATGAGAAAAAAGCTGATTCTTTTTTGGGTAGATGAGGAAGAATACAGACAAAAAAGAGGTCTTCTTGCAGAAGCCGATTTTTATCCGTATATTGCGAAAACCTCAGAACAATTTTTAAATGCTTTTGAGTTGCTTAACAATAAAGAGTCCGAAGATATTGATATTGTTGAAAAATATTTCAATTGGCAAGACAAAAATAATTGTAAAAGAATTTACGAAGAAATTGAAAAAATTATGCAGAAACATCAGGTGGTGATAGATTGAAATCGATAAAATTAAGAAGTAATTTCGGGAAAATTTATATTGAAAAATTACCTTCTTATTTGATGATGGCAATAATGGGTGCAATTTTTGCGAGATGTTTATTTCTTTTTGTTTCACGTTTGTTAGAAACAGTTCCGTTTATTTGCTATGATGATTTATATATCTATTCCGCAATAGAAGAAATGTCAGCTGCACAAATAAAAAACAGAATAGTATTCAGAAATATCTATCCTATGATATCTATGATTTTAAATCCGTATCATATAGGTGAGTATATTTCTGCTGCAAGATTATTAAATGCTGTAGTATTTATTTTGATGATAGTAAAGCTTGATAAAATTGCAGAAATGGTAGATGTTCCCGAGAAGACAAAAAAAGCGCTTGCATTAGTTTTTGCTTTTTCTCCGTATTTTATTATTTATAGTATGGTGCAATTGCGTGAAGTGCTGTGCGCATATTTTGTAGTTTATTTATTCTGGGCATTTATAAGCTTTGAGAAAAAAAGGCATTTTTCTTGGGTAAAGACATTAATAATTGCAGCTTTGTTGTACTATACAAGAACGTATGTGCTTGAAGTAATAGTAGCAATTATTGCATTATACAAAGCAAAAGACAGCAAATGGTATGTAAAGCTGATGCTTGCTTTATTTTTAGTTGCAGCAGTTGGTTATTTTTTGAGCGATGCCGACTATATGTACGTATTAAATGATAAAATTGAGTTTTATGTTACAGAAGAAACTTTAGGCGGTGGCTTTCTTTCGAGAATAGAAGTAACAGGTATAGAAAATCTCTACAATTTATTCTTATTGCTTCCGTTTGTACAGATTTCACCTTTACCAAGCTCATTTCAGACGGAATATTATGATTCAAATTCATGGGCTGCAATTATAACCTATGCTTCCGGCATAGCGGCATTTTTTGTACCGTATTTCTGGCTTAATACAATAAGAGTTCTTTTTTCTAAAGAGAGTCAGGTATACTCTAAGCTGATGCTTCTGTTCTATTTAGCATTTGTTGGTCTTATTGCGATTATTGAACCTCAGAATGCAAGATTTATGTTTTTTACAATTCCTATTTTCTACTTTTTCGGTGTAGACGGGTTTATAAAAATAAGACAGGAAAATCCTAAAAATATAATCTGGGGCTTGCTGTTTATGTTTGTTCCGTATTTGTATATATTAATTTAAAAAAGCTCATATATATTTTTACCCCGGCACAGAGGATAATTGTAAACGAAGGAAGGTAGCAAATTTGATAACCTTATTTGTAAGTGATGGCTTAGGAAATCAGATGTTTCAATATGCATTTGCCCGTTCGTTACAATTGTATACAGGTAACAATTTACAAATTGCATTAAACTGCTTTGAAAAGGATTTGGCAAGCAGAAAATTCAGGTTGTCAAATTTGTGTATTGATGATTCTATAAAAGTTTTACCTGAAGAAGCATCAAGAAATAAATTTTTGCTTATTCGTATTTTTCATAAAATACGGACAATTATGAAGCTTAAAAATATAGAAAAATATATAAGTAAAAACTATATTCATTTGTATGGCGAAAATGGCTACGGTTTTTTCGATATTTCCAAAAGGAAGTTCTCAAAAAATATAGTTGTTATGGGGCAATATCAAAACCCGAAATACTTTGAAGCCTACGGGGATGTAATAAAAAAAGAATTAAAAGTAAAACAACCTCCAAGCAAGCAAAATGCTGAAAAAATAAAAGAGATTCTTGAAGATAACAGTGTTTGTATGCATATAAGAAGAGGTGATTATCTTGATAAAAAGTGGTCATTTTTAAATATATGCGATGAGAATTATTACTACGAAGCCATGAGAACTGTTTCGGAAAAAACAGAGAAACCTGTGTTTTATGTTTTTTCAAATTCACATGAAGATATAGAGTGGATAAAGAAAAATTACAATTTTTCAGGATATAACGTAAAATTTGTTGATTTAGATAATTGCGATTACGAAGAATTACGACTTATGTACTCATGCAAGCATTTTATAATTTCAAATTCAACATTTTCCTGGTGGGCACAATATCTCGGTGAATACGATAAAAAAATAGTTGTTGCCCCGTCAAAATGGAACAACAGAAAAGAAGTTGATGATTCAGGAATTTTTATGAAAGAGTGGCTTCTTGTCGATGTTGAAAATAAAGATTGCAAGAATCTTTAATAACAATTAGGTATGGTTTTTAATAAGAAGGAGTGAGTAGAATGATAACCTTGTTTTTATCTGATGGCTTAGGAAATCAGATGTTTCAGTATGCATTTGCTCGCTCTTTGCAATTACAGACGAAGAATAAATTGCAGTTTTCTCTCACTGCGTTTAACAACGACGATTTGCGTTGTTATGCTCTGAATAACTTGAATATTCCCGAAGCTATGAAAATAGTATCTCCTAAAAAAGGAGAGCTGCTTTTTTGGGAGCACAGAATTTTTAACAGGGTGCGTTTTTGGAAAAACAGCAACCCGTCAGGGAAATATATCGGCAGACATTTAATTAATGCCTTTGTAGCAGATGTTTATTCCTACGACGATATTACAAAAAAGCATTTTTGTAAAAATATAAGTGTCTACGGTCAATTTCAGAACGTAAAATACTTTGAACAAAATGCCGATATAATTCGTGAAGAATTAAAAGTTAAGGTGTTGCCATCTGAGGAAAATCAGGTTCTTTTAGAGGAAATAGACGGAACAAACAGTGTTTGTGTCCACATTCGCAGGGGAGATTATCTGAATCCTCGTTGGGTATATTTAAATATTTGTAATTACGAGTATTATAAGAAAGCAATGCAAAAGGTATGCGAAAAAACAGAAAATCCGATATTTTATATTTTTTCTAATACCCATGAAGATATTGAGTGGATAAAAGAAAACTATGATTTTTCTGATTTCAACGTGAAATATGTTGATCTTAATAATCCGGATTACGAAGAATTGCGACTTATGTACTCTTGCAAGCATTTTATAATTTCAAATTCAACATTTTCCTGGTGGGCACAATATCTCGGTGAATACGACAAAAAAATAGTTGTTGCTCCATCAAAATGGAACAACAAAGACAATGTGGACGATTCAGGAATTTATATGTCTGAATGGGAAGTATTAGAGGTTTAAGAAAAAATGATTAATTCAATTCGCATTCGCATCAGAAAAATGTGTAATAAACATTATAAAAAAAGTTTTTTAAAAAACAAAAAAGTTGTGCTCGGTGAGAACTTTGTTCTTCACGGAAGGATATATTCATTGGGAACAGGGTTAATTGAAATTGGAGACAATGTGGAGATTAATTCGGAGTTTTCAGTTAATCCAACCGGGGGTGGATATGGAACGAGTATTAATTCGTTTGAGGGTGCAATCGTAAAAATAGGCAATAATGTTGGGATTAGTCACACGGCAATTTCTGCTATGGAAAGTGTGGAGATAGGTGATAATGTTTTAATCGGTTCGAATTGTATGATTGCGGACACAGATTTTCATCCGATTGATGCAGAAATAAGGGTTAAAGATTCTAATAACAGAGAGGCGACAAAAACTGCACCTATAAAAATCGAAAAAAATGTTTTTATTGGTGCCCGTTCTATTATATTAAAAGGTGTTACAATCGGTGAGGGCTCAATTGTAGGAGCAGGTTCCGTTGTTACAAAAAGTATTCCGGCAGGAGAAATGTGGGCAGGCAATCCGGCGAAATTTATAAAGAAAGTTTGAAGTAGAATAATGAAAGCAACAATAAAAAGTATGCTTGTTTCTCAGTATGTTAAGCTACAAAAAAGAAACGTAATAAAATGTGAAGAATTCGTTTTATTGGACAGACGTAGTGTTTTTGAGGGGAAAAATTATTTTTCTAAGCATACCCAAATTATAAGTTCGAAAATAGGTTATGGGTCTTACACCGGTATGGGTAGTAAATTGATTAATACAAATGTAGGGCGTTATACTTGTATAGCACCACATGTAGAAATTGTTGTAGGTGTACATCCAATAAAAGATTTTGTATCAGTTCACCCGGCATTTTTTTCCGAAAGTCCGACCATTGGTTTTTCTTATTGCGGAAAACAGAAATTCAAAGAGAACAATTTTGTGGATGAAGAGAAAAAAGTCTGTGTTAACATAGGTAATGATGTATGGCTTGGAACCGGTGCAAAAATTCTTGAGGGTGTTACTGTGGGTGATGGCGCAGTTGTTGCGGCAGGTGCTGTTGTAACAAAAGATGTTCCGCCTTATGCAATTGTAGGTGGTGTGCCTGCAAAAATAATAAAATATCGTTTTCCTGAAGAAGATATTGAGTATCTTTTAAAGCTTCGTTGGTGGGAAAAGGATGAAGTGTGGATAAAAGAACACGCTGAATATTTTGAAGATATAAAAATTTTGAGAGAAAAAGTAGTTTTGGATTGATTGGTGGAAATATGGGAAAAGAAGAAATTATAATGGGTTTTTATAACTCATTTAAGATGAAATATCTGACAACCAAAGTTAATAAAAATTTCAAGAAAGATAAAAATCTGCAAGAAGAGCTACAAAAGAATTCGGAGTTCAAAAATCTGCATAAAGGTCAGCGTTGCTTCATAGTAGGTAACGGACCGTCATTAAAGGATGAGGATTTATCAACTCTGAAGGATGAAGTTGTTTTTACAGTTAATAAAATTGCAAATCTGCCTCAATTTAATGAAATGAAAACAAACTATCATTTTTGGGCGGACCCTGCTTTTTTTGCTCTTTCTCCGGATAATGAAGAAGATTTAGAGCTTGTTAAAACATTTTTTGCAATAAAAACAGAAGAGAATAATCCTATTTGTTTTCTGCCTTCATTTGCAGGAAAATTCATAGAAAATTTCAATGTTAAAGAGAAGCTGAATATAAGAATATACTCTGCACCATTTCCGTTTATGGATGGCGAAAAACGAGAAATAGATTTTACAAAGCCGACATTATCTTACCAAAATGTTGTTCAGTTTGCTATTGCAATGGCTGTATATATGGGTTTTTCAGAAATATATCTTCTTGGCTGTGACTCTACGGGATTGATTTCTACAATTCAGGCTTATTTGAATGAGGAAGTCAGTGAATTCGCTTATAATGTTTCTGAAAATGAAAAGAAATTCCTGAAAAAAATGGCTGAAAATCGTGAATATGGTATAGAAAGCGATTTTTTAGGATGGGCAAGAATATTACATTTATATGGTGAATTATACAAGTATTGTAGTAGCAGAAACATAAAGCTTGTGAACTGTTCTTCAAAAACAATTGTAGATTCAATTCCAAGAGAATCTTTGACAGATGTATTAAAAAGAGGAAATAATGGTAAGTAAAATTATTCAAAAATATAAGTCAATACCCGTAGCAGCAAAATGCTCTTTGTGGTTTGCTTTTTCAAGTGTTTTTCAAAAAGGCATATCATTAATAACAACACCACTGTTTACAAGACTTTTAACAACAGAACAGTACGGACAGTTTTCTGTTTTTCAGTCGTGGTATCAGATTATATGTATATTTGCAACACTTAACTTATCTTACGGGGTATTTAACAACGGTATGACGAAGTATCCTGATGACAGAGACAAATATATGTCATCTATGCAGGGACTTTCAACAGTCGTGACATTGTTATTGTTCTACGTTTATTTACCTTTTAAGGATTTAATTAATGAGTTAACCGGTCTTTCAACACTTTTAATGGTGACTATATTTGCTGAGTGCTTAGCTGTTCCGGCAATATCCTTCTGGTCTGCAAGACAACGTTATGAGTTTAAATATATAGCTCTTTTGTGTGTAACTGTTTTTAATGCGACAGTTTCTCCGATTTTAGGTTTAATCGCTGTTAATTTAACCGAAGAAAAAGGTATTGCAAGAATTCTTTCTGCTGCTCTTGTTAATGTGTGTATCGGTATTTTCTTCTACATATTGAACATTGCAAGGGGTAAAAAATTTTTCAGCAAAGATTATTGGATTTTTGCATTGAAGTTTAACCTTCCTCTTATTCCGCATTATCTTTCTTCAATTATTTTAGCTCAGTCAGACAGAGTTATGATTGAGAAAATAGTTGGTGGTAGTGCAGTTGCGATTTACAGTGTAGCACACACATTTTCTTTGGTTATGAATATAGTTACAAACAGTATAAATTCATCGTTTATTCCATGGACATATCATAAATTGAAAGAGAAAAATACAGATGATCTTAAAAGCTGCGCTACTTTTTTAGTGATAGGTGTTGCAGTTGTTTCATTGCTTCCTGTGCTTGTTGCACCGGAGCTTATGTGGATTATTGCCCCGTCAGAGTATGCTGAAGGTGTGTGGGTTATACCTCCTATTTCAACAAGTGTTTATTTTATGTTCCTTTACTGTTTGTTTGCCAATGTCGAGTTTTATTTTGAAAGAAATAAATTTGTTATGGTAGCATCAGTAATTGCAGCTGTAGCTAATATAGTTCTTAATGCATTATTTATACCGGTTTTCGGCTATATAGCAGCCGGTTATACAACATTTGTATGTTATTTGTTATATGCAGTTGCTCATTATGTTTTTATGAGCAAAGTGTGTAAAGAAAAACTTGGTATAAAAAGTGTATATAATGATAAATTATTTGTTTTAATAACAGTTATATATTTAATTTGCACCGCTCTTGCTATGTGCCTTTACAATTTAATTGTTGTAAGATATGCAATATTGCTGGTTGCTTTTGCGGTTGTTCTTATAAAGAGAGAAAAAGTTATTGAAATAGTAAATAATATTAAAAAGAAAGATTAAGTTCTGAGGAGAAAATATGAATTATCTTGTTACGGGAGCTGCAGGATTTATAGGTGCAGCAATAGTTGAAAGATTAATTAAAGAGGGTAATACCTGTACCACAATAGATAACTTGTCTACAGGAAGCAAGGAGCATGTTCCGCACGGTTGCCGTTTTATTGAGGGCAGCGTTGCAGATGTTAATATTATAAAAAGCCTTGAGTCCGAAAAATTTGATGCTATTATTCATATAGCAGGGCAGAGCTCAGGAGAAATAAGCTTTGATGACCCTGTTTATGATTTACAGACAAATACACAGTCAACAGTAATGCTTTTGAAGTTAGCACAAAAAATGGGCTGCAAGAAATTTATTTATGCAAGCTCAATGTCTGTTTACGGTGACCACCAGCCACCGGAGTGTAAGGAAGAAACAGATAAAGTTCCGAAAAGCTTTTATGCAGTAGGTAAATTGGCAAGTGAAAATTATATGAGAATATTCTCAGAGTATGGAATTGCCTGCACAGCGCTTCGTTTTTTCAATGTTTACGGTCCGGGACAAAATCTTTCAAATTTAAGACAGGGTATGGCAAGTATTTTCCTTGCAATGGCAATTAAGGATCATCACATTCACGTAAAGGGCAGTAAAGACCGTTTCAGAGATTTTGTTTATATTGATGATGTGGTAGATGCTGTTTTGCGTTCATTAAACAGAGAAGATGGCTTCGATGTGTTTAATGTGTGCACAGGTGTAGCAACAACAGTTGAAAATGTAGTCAAATCAATTTGTGATGCGTTACCATATGATGTTACTGTAGAGTATAAAGACGGTACACCGGGTGACCAGTTCGGTATATACGGTAATAATGAGAAAATCATTAAGGCGTTGGATTGGAAGGTAACCCGTGATTTCAGTCAGGGTATGAAAGATATGATTGACTGGGCATTGACACAGGAGTTTTAATATATTTAAGGATTAGGAGAAAAGAGATGAAGGTTACAGCTTTATTAACAGGCAGAGGAAACAATACATTAAAGGATAAAAATATTTTAGATGTTTTAGGACATCCCGTGTTATATTATCCTGCACACTCAGGTAAGGTAGCGGAAACAATTGATACATATTACTGCAGTAGTGATGATGAGAACATTTTAAGTGCAGCAGAAAAAGAAGGTTACAAAAGAATTGTAAGACCTGCTGAATTAGCTTCACCTACAGCACAGCACGTAGATGCAATTATGCACGGTCTTGAAGAAATTAAAAAGCAGGAAGAGTTGCCTGAAATTTTAGTAGTCTTGTTGGCAAACAACATAACAGTTAAGGCAGAGTGGATAGATGCCTGTGTTAAAATGATGCAGGACGATATGACTATAAGCGCAGTTGTTCCTGTTTATGAAGATAATGACCACCACCCGTTAAGAGGTAAAAGGGTAGATGAAAACGGACGTTTACAGATGTATGAGCAAAATGTTACAGGTAAGGTTTCAACAAATCGTCAGGATTTACCTACCTGCTATTTCCTCTCACATAATTTCTGGGTGTTAAATACAAAGCTTTTATATGAAAGCAAAGGACAGGGACAAGCACCGTGGTCGTTTATGGGTGACAACATTGCTTATTATGAAATTGAGGATTCAATTGATATTCATAAAGAAATAGATCTTTTAATTGCGAAGGATTGGATTGAAAAGAATTATAACGATTAATTTTGGCTCGGAGGAAGTAAAATAATGGCTTTGGACCTCTCATTAAACAGGGATGAAGAACGCAGATTTATAAATGTACTGAAGGGTTTTTCAGCCTTGACTGTTCTGTGGGGACACGTTATTCAGGTTTTGCATACGGGCTCCCAGGTTGATTTTTGGGAGGATCCCGTTTTTAAATTTATTTATTCTTTTCATATGCCGTTGTTTATGCTTATAAGCGGATATCTGTTTTCCTTCTCTTTTAAAAAACGTGAGCTTAAGGAGCTTATAGTGTATCGTTGTAAGCCATTGCTTTTGACTATAGTAGTGTTCGGATTTATAAAATATTACTTAGTTAATGCACCTTTAGCAATTTTTCATAGTGAAATTTCTTTGTTGTTTAACGGGGAATGGATAAGTAATTTAACAAATGAATACTGGTTTTTGTGGAGTGTTATAATTTGTTCGGTAATTGTTTCTGTAGCTTTCAAAAAGACAGAA
>JAFVWD010000212.1 GCA_017501865.1 Clostridia bacterium
CGCAACATTAGTTGCGTATGTAATTATAATGAAATTATGATTGTAATCAATACGAAGGATTGTATACACCAAGGTGATGCCATATGCCTGACGGCAATAACATACACGCTAAAGCGTGATTACATGCCAATCCTTCGGATTGGATAAAAACAAAGCACTTGCTTAGCAAGTGCCTTGTTTTTTGGAGCCGGAAACGTGACTCGAACACGCGACCTATGGTTGTATTTAAGGGTGGAGTGCGAAAAACTAAAATGTTGCAAATTATTTTTTACTGTGATATATTATAAATATAAAGATACTTTACGAGTGAGGGGTGGTATTATGAATAAGAAAGAAGCTAAACGGCTTGCAATATCCTTTGTAATTGTATTGGTTGTAAATGTTCTGATTTTATCTATAGTAAATTCCTTCCAAATCTCGTATTGGGAAAATGCACCCGAAGAAGAGGTTATCTATAATATGGTTGCAGGAGAAAACGAGAAAGGTATAGAGTATTTACATAATGATACAAATTTCAATATTGATGAGGACGATGTTGAACGCATAGACAGACTTTTAAAAGATAATTCTGCAATCAAACTTTCTGAAAAAGAAAGCTACAAGCTGCTCTATATTTTAAATGAAAAATCCTTTGCTCTGTATGTTGCTATTCCTGGTATTTATGAATCAGACGGAATATTTGAAAGTATTAAGGAGCCAATTTCACAATTATGGTTTTATGTATATGATGGCTCCGTTTATATCGTAAGATCTACGGATGAACGCCAGACTAATAGTGATAAAAGAGAGTTTGCTGTATATAAGGCGAAAGATAACACTGAGTTATATGATGAGCTGAATCAATATGTTGACCCAAGTGGTGACGGCATTTTCTATTGCACAATTCCTGATTGGTTAGATGTTGTAAGACATAGAGGTGCAGTATATTTGCCGGTTATAGTATGGGAAGTGGAACTTGTCAACTTTTTGATAAAGAAAATTAAACGAAAACACAGTAATAACGTTGATGAATGAAAAAGTACAGTTATACAAAAATCCGTTTAGCAGAAAAATCTGTTAAACGGATTCCTTTGTTATAGGCAGAGTGTTTTGGTGTATTTAAGGATAAATATTATAGGTGATTATACACTCATCAACCCAAAGAACTTGTAATGTGAACAATTACAGCAGATATTTATATTACATAATCTGTATTATGTTGCAAACCGATTTTAGATTCTATTGAATTTTATAAAAAATAAAAAGATAACCATAAAATTTGAGCGTAGAAAGCGAACCTTTTCATTTATTTTATTGAAAAGGCTTATTTGTGTTTTTTATTTCGACAAAATTAGAACAAATCATACTTTTTGTTGCGTGTTTATTGAAAAAAACTGAGTTTGTGATATAATAAATTAGTGATATTAGTTGAAAGCAACCATTTTTACAACATAATACAGATTATGTTGTTAATAGTGAGGAGGATTTTTATGGCAAAAATAGCAGAAGTTATTAAATATGAGGGTGACAACAGTACGTTTGTCTGGAAACACCCTTGTGAAGATTTTAATTCCTTGACTCAGCTCATAGTTCACGAGAGTCAGGAAGCTTTATTTTTTATGAACGGTCAGGCACTCGATTTGTTCGGTCCCGGTCGTTACACTTTAGAAACACAAAACATTCCGAAACTCGGTAAAATTTTAAACAGAACAACCGGTGACGAAACACCTTTTCACTGTGAGGTTTATTTTATAAACAAAACAGTTCAAATGGCTATTAAATGGGGAACCGACAGTCACGTTCAGTATATGGACCCGGTGTATAATTTCCCGCTTTCAATCGGTGCAAGAGGTGAAATGGCACTTAGTGTAGCAGATTCAAGAAAGTTGCTTATTAAATTAGTCGGTACAGAAAACGGCGTAGGTCAACAAAAATTAGTTGATTTTTTCAAAGCATTTTTAATGACAAGAGTTAAAACATATATAGCTCAGGTTATGAAAAATAACGCTATAAATATTTTTGAAATCGACGAAAATCTCACGTTATTTTCAGATTCCTTAAAAGGACTTTTAACCGGTGATTTTTCTGATTTTGGTATCAATTTAGAAAAATTCCTTGTAACAGGAATTGCAAAGCCTGACGGAGAAAAGAATTACGAACGTTTTAAAGAGCTTCACTATAATAAATATTTAAGCATTCAGGAAGCACAGTTAAAACAGCAAACCGATATTATTTACGCTCAGACAGAAGCACAAAAAACAATCATAGAGTCGCAGGCTATTGCTACAAAGCGTCAGCAAGAGGGCTACACATATCAACAAGAGCGTGGCTTTGACGTTGCAGAAAAGGTTGCAGAAAACGAAGCTGTCGGTGAATTTACAAATATGGGCGTAGGTCTTGGCACAATGGCAGGCGTTGGCGGTGCAGTCGGCGGAATGGTCGGCGGCATGATGAACGATGCGGTTACTAATGCACAGGTTACAGCCACCGCTTCACAAGGTGACGATATGGCTGCTTTCAAAGCCAAGATTGAAAAATTGACAATGATGAAAGAAGCAGGAATGTTAACCGACGAAGAATTCAACAATATGAAGTCACAGCTTCTTTCAAGTATTTTATAAGGGATGGAGAAAATATGAAAAACACGTTTAAATTTTATGCTCTTATATGGGCTATAGGTTTTGCAATATTTAGTTTAATAACTTTTTTACCAATGGTAAGTGCTGAAGGTGCAGAAATCACATCTTCATTTATAATTGGTTACATATTCTGCTCATTACTTTTCGCAGAACAACTTGGTTGTGGTTATTTTGTATTTAAAGAAGAAAATCTTCAAAAAGTTTTCTATAATATTCCTATTGTAAAAACAAGCTTTAGTAGTCTTGTTGTGATGATAATCGCATCAGTTGTTTTAAGCTTAATAGGTGTTCCTAACTGGCTTGTTGCCGTAATTTGTGCAGTAATTGCATCATTCTCTGTTGTATCAGTTTTAAAAGCAAATTTTGTAAGTGAAGAAGTTGCAAAAATTGATGAAAAAATTAAGGCAGAAACTTTTTTTATAAAGAATTTAACAGTAGATGCTGAAACTCTCATTTCAAAAGCTACAACAGATGAAGCAAAGTTGGAAGCAAAAAAGGTTTATGAAGCAATTCGTTTTTCAGACCCTATGAGTAATAATGCTCTCGCTTCACTTGAAAGTGAAATTACAATCAAATTCAAAGCATTTGAAAATGCAGTTGTAAGCGGTATTGCTTGCGCAGAAACAGCAAACGAACTTTTAATATTGGTTGAAGAAAGAAATAAAAAAGTAAAAGTTTTAAAATAAGGGGTATATAAAGATATGGCAATATTTAAATGTAAAATGTGCGGTGGCGATCTTGAAATTTTAGAAAACGCAACCGTATGCGAATGTGAATTTTGCGGAACAAAGCAAACTGTTCCGACAGCAAAAACAGAGGCGATTGCCAATCTTTTTAACAGAGCTAACAAATTACGTATTAAATGTGAATTTGACAAGGCAGAAGAAATTTATGAAAAAATTCTCGGTAAAGATGAAACTCTTGCCGAAGCTCACTGGGGATTGGTGCTTTGTAAATACGGAATTGAATACGTAGAAGACCCTGCAACCGAAACAAGAGTACCAACCTGTCACAGAACGTCTTACGAAGCTGTTTCGAGTGATACAGACTATTTATCTGCAGTTGAATATGCCGACAGTGAGCAAAAGAAAATTTATAAAGCCGAAGCAAAGGTTATTGAGGGTATTCAGAAAAGAACTCTTGAAATTGTAAAAAACGAAAAGCCTTTTGACGTTTTTATTTGCTACAAAGAAACTGATAAAAAAGGCAAGAGAACGGTTGACAGTACTTATGCTAACGACATATATCATCAGTTAACAAACGAAGGTTTCAAGGTTTTCTATGCGGCAATTACACTTGAAGATAAATTGGGTCAGGAATATGAGCCGTATATTTTTGCAGCTTTAAACAGTGCAAAGGTTATGCTTGTAATTGGCTCAAAAGAAGAATATTTTAATGCAATATGGGTTAAAAACGAATGGTCAAGATTTTTAAAGCTTATGAAAACTGACCGTTCTAAACTTCTTATACCTTGTTATAAAGATATTGACCCTTACGATTTACCTGAAGAATTTGCACATTTGCAAGCTCAGGATATGGGTAAAATAGGTTTCATAAACGATATTGTTCGCGGTATTAAAAAGGTTGTAAAAGAAGAGAAAAAAGAGACAACTACAACAATTATTCAAAATGCAAATGACTCTGTTACACCTCTTTTAAAAAGAGTGTTTATGTTTCTTGAAGATGGTGAATGGAGTAATGCAGATGAATTTTGCGAAAAGGTTTTAAATATAGACCCTGAGAATGCTTTAGGCTACCTTGGTAAGCTTATGGTGGAGCTGCAAGTGAAAACCAAAGAGGAACTTGAAAATTGTGCGAAAGTATTTAACAAATCTGCTAACTATCAAAAGATTGTTCGCTTTGGTGATGAAGAATTAGTAAACGAATTAAACGGTTACATAAAAATGATAAACGCTCGTAATGTAGAAATTTATTACAATCAGGTAGTTTCTGCAATTCCTAATGCTACCCAAAAAGAAGATTTTGAAAAAATTATAACTGCTTTAGAAGAAATCGAAGCATATAAAGATACAAAAGAAAAAATTGAACTTTGTAAAACTAAAATTGAAGAAATTCTTAAAGCCGAAGAAGAGGCAAAAAAAGAAGCAGAACATCGGGCTGAAATTGCTCGTAGGCAAGCAGAAATTATAAAAGAAAAAACTAAGAAAACAAGAAGAAAAATCGCTATTGGAATATTTACTGGTATTGTAGCAGTAGTTTTAGTAGTTGTTTTGTTGATTACAACTATAATTCCTAAAATTAAATTTAAAGATATTACTGCCGTTACGGCAGGTAATTCACATACTGTTGCCTTGAAATTAGATGGAACAGTCGTCTCAACCGTTGATGATAACCGATTTGGTGAATGCAATGTGTCTAAATGGACAGATATAGTAGCAATTTCTGCAGGTGACACTCATACGGTAGGGTTAAAATCAGATGGTACAGTTGTTGCAATTGGAAGAACCGAATTTGGTGCATGTGATGTATCAAACTGGAATGATATTATAGCTATTTCGGCTAGTTGTGAGCGTACAGTAGGTTTGAAAGCAGATGGAAGTATTGTTGAAGTAGGCAGTAATCCAATGGGGGAATATACATTACCCAATTGGAGAGATATTATAGCGATAGCCACAAATTTTGGACATACTGTAGGTTTAAAATCAGACGGCACTGTTGTTGCTTTTGGTGAAAATGAACAAGGACAATGCAATGTGTCAGAATGGACAAATATAGTAGCAATTTCTGCAGGTAAAGATCATTCGGTGGGGTTGAAAGCAGATGGAACTGTTATTGCGACAGAATTTATATCTACAGAACCTTATCATTCCCAATATGATGGACAGTGTGAAGTTTCAGAATGGACAGATATAGTAGCAATTTCTGCTGGTGATAGCCATACAGTGGGTTTAAAATCAGATGGTACCGTTGTTGCTGTTGGTGAAAATACTTTTGGTCAATGTGATGTTTCAGAATGGACAGATATAGTGGCAATTTCTGCAGGTTATACCCATACGGTGGGGGTGAAAGCAGATGGAACAGTTGTTGCATGTGGTGATAATAGAGATGGTGAATGTTTTGTTGGTTAAAAAATAAAAAAAGGAAGTTAAATAAAATGGAAATTGTGTCAATTATAATTGCGGTAATTTCTGCTGTTTTTTCTGTCGTTACATATATAAAAACAGTCAGGCATGAAAAAAGAAAAGCAACAATAGAAGCATTTAATTCTTTACAAAATGAAGTTTTAGATAAATTTGTCTGTATTTCAAATAATAATGCGAAAATTATTATTGAAAACCTTGACAATGAACAATGCAAAGAAGCTTATGATGACCAACGAGCATTAATTGCACGCTTAGAACATTTTGCTGTTGGCGTTAATAAGCATATTTATGATTTAAACATTGTTAACGAACTTGCCGGAATACATCTTATATTGTTGTATGCAAAAATCAAACCGATTATTGATGAGGTAAACAGAAATGAGCAAGAACCTATTCATTATTGTCATTTCACAAAATTAGTTGGAGATTTGACTAAAAAACATAAGGTTAAATAAGGAGATAAAAAATGGCAATATTTAAATGTAAAATGTGCGGTGGCGACCTTGAAATATTAGAAAACGCAACCGTATGCGAATGTGAATATTGCGGAACAAAGCAGACTGTTCCGGTGGTTGATAACGAGAAAAAACTCACGTTATTCAATCGTGCAAATAAATTAAGACTTAACAATGAGTTTGACAAAGCAGCTGGTGTTTATGAGTCAATAGTTTCTGAATTTCCTGAGGAAGCAGAAAGCTATTGGGGACTTGTGCTTTGTAAATATGGTATTGAATACGTAGAAGATGGCAATGGTCGAAGAATCCCGACTTGTCACCGTACTCTGCCTGTGTCTGTTATGGATGACGATGATTTTGAGCATGCGTGTGAATATGCCGACGCTACAGCAAAAACAGTTTACCGTAACGAGGCAAAGGCAATCGATAAAATTCAGAAAAAAATACTTAAAATAGCACACAGCGAAGAGCCTTATGACATTTTCATCTGTTACAAAGAAACTGACGATTCAACAGGTGCACGAACAGAAGACAGTCTTATAGCTCAGGATATTTACACAAGGCTCATAAAAGATGATTACAGAGTATTCTTCGCCAGAGATTCGCTTCGTGAGGTTGCGGGTGTTGATTACGAGCCATATATTTATGCGGCACTTTCGTCTGCGAAAATAATGCTCGCTATTGGTACAAAGTATGAGTATTATGACGCTGTGTGGGTTAAAAACGAATGGAGTCGTTTCATTTCTATGATGGGTGATGACTCAAGTAAAGTTTTAATCCCATGTTTTAAAAATATGGATGCTTACGATATGCCAAAAGAATTTAAAAATATGCAAGCTCTTGATATGGGCGAAGTAACCTTCTTTGGTGACCTGGTTGATAATATTGAAAGGGTAGTAGGCAAAGCAAATGTTACAACAACTGAAACTGTTGTTGTAAACAATGAAAATGTTGATATAGCACCGCTTTTAGAAAGAGGTTTTATCTTTCTTGAAGATGAAAAGTGGCAACGGGGCGATGACTTTTTTGAGCTTGTACTTAACAAGGACCCTAAAAATGCTACTGCATATCTCGGTAAACTTCTTGTTGACCTTGAAGTTTCAAAACCAGAAAACTTAAAAGATTTTCATACACCTTTTGACGATAATGACAATTATCAAAAAATTATGCGTTTTGCAAGTGCAGAGTTAAAGAAAAATATTAAAGAGCAAAACGATATAATTGTAAGGCGGAACGAAGAAAATCGTAAAAGAGATATTTACGAAAAAGCAGTTTCTATGATGGAGGATGTTTCAGATGCCAAAGCGCTTGAAGCTGCGGGTTATCTGTTCTTAGAAATTAAAGATTTTAACGATGCAAAAGATTTAGCCGAAGATTGTTTTGAAAAAGCAGAAATTGCTAGTAAAAATGCGGTTTTAGCAGAAGCAAAAGATAAAATGGCTGTCAATGCGGCTTTTTCTTATAGTGAGGCTATAGAGTTGCTTGAAGTAATTCCAGGTTGGAAAGATGCTGATGAGTTAATTGGAATTTGTAAAATTCGAATTGAAGAAATTCGTTTGAAAGTAATTGAAGAAAAAAGAGAACAGGAAAAAAAAGCGGAAGAAGAAAGAAAAGAGCCAGAACGTAAGGCGGAAATTAAACGAGTA
>JAFVWD010000213.1 GCA_017501865.1 Clostridia bacterium
ATATAAACAGACTAAAATTGATGAAAAATTTATGTTTTATACTATGAACAAACTTCGCCACTCGACGTACCATTGTACGCCTTCGGGCAAGCAAAATACAGGCTATCGCCTTGATTTTGCTCAGTTTGTCCATTCTGCATCTTTTTTCCTTATCCCCTAAAAATGAGCTGATTTCCTGTCTGTTTTCATTGACACCACCTGAGCTTAGTGATATAATTTATTCATTATACTCTTATAAAAATATATGAGGAGAAAAGATATGGAACAACAGTATTGCTTTCACTGTATGAATCCCATAGATTCTGATTTTTGCAGTCATTGTAACAAAAGCATATCAGACGCGTCATCAGAACCACACCACTTACAACCGGGCACCCTTTTAAATAACAAATATTTAATTGGTACTGTACTCGGGCAAGGCGGCTTTGGTATTACTTACATAGGAAGAGATATTAATCTGGATCTCAAAATAGCAGTAAAAGAATATTACCCCTCAGGTGTTGTAAACAGAAATGCTGAAACATCGCGTGAAATAACAGCCTCTGTAGGCCCTGCAACAGATTTTTTCAACAAAGGAAAAGAGCGTTTTCTGAGCGAAGCCCGTACTTTAGCAAAATTTTCGACTGAACCGAGTATTGTTTCGGTCAGGGATTTTTTTACAGAAAACAACACTACCTATATCGTAATGGAGTTTTTAGAAGGCAACGACTTGAAAAAGCACCTTGATATCAAAGGAAAGCTTTCCTTCAAAGAAACATTTTCAATGCTTTCTGCAATTATGACAGCATTATCTAAAATCCATGAACAAGGACTTATTCACAGAGATATAAGCCCTGCAAACATTATAATTTTAAATAACGGAAATGCTAAGCTTTTAGATTTTGGTGCTGCTCGCGAGGTTGGCGGTCAGGACGAAAAAAGTCTTTCAATTCTTTTAAAACCCGGCTACGCTCCGGAAGAGCAATACCGTTCAAAAGGTCGCCAGGGTCCCTGGACCGATGTTTATGCTCTCTCTGCCACCATATATAAAATGGTAACAGGTGTAACACCTACTGATGCAATGAACAGAGTTTTCTCTGATGATATAAAAAAACCAAGTGAGCTTAACCCTATAATTACAGCTGCTCAGGATGCCGTAATTTTAAAAGGCTTGTCAGTAAAGCAGGAGGACAGATATCAATCTGTATCTGAATTATTCAATGCAATGTCAGTTGTTGCCAATGACGAAGAAGAGCCTGACTCTGCATTTATACCACCGGAAACAACCCACGGACACCTTGATGATGGTGATACCGTTTATACAGTCAGCAATGTTTCATTCACCTCATCAGAACAACCTGCACCTGAAAATACTATTACAGAAGAAATGTTTTCTCCCGTATCTTCCGTATCTTCACAAGAAAACATTCCTACTCAGGAACCTGTCTCTGTACAGCAGTCTGCTTCCGTACAACAGACTGCCCCCACGCAACAGCATGCACCCGAAAATTCAAACAGCATTACTGCAAGCGGTAATAAAAAGAGCAAAAAATCCGCTTTTGTTTTTGCCGGACTATTCGCCTTTTTTGCCCTTGCAACAATTGTTCTCGGTATGAGAACCTATAACCTTCACATTAATCAATGGTGGGAAGATGGTGCAATTAATTTCGGACTTACCATAACCTCTATATCTGCAGTGCTTTCAGCTGTATTCGCATTCTTAGCAAACAAAAAATTGGCCGGAAAGCAAAAGAGAACCTTTAAAAAAATAACTATAGCATCTTTTTCGGGATTTGCTCTTTTCGCGGTTATGGCGCTTGTTTTCACTTTATCAACTACTATTACAGTCGGTGATCAGACTGTAGCAAGAAATATTGAGGACCTCAATATAAGCGCAACACTAATAACAAAGACCGACTATGAAAATCTCAAAAAGCTTAAAAACCTCAAAACTCTTTCATTAGACGGTTGCTTCCTTGATAACGAAAGTGTAAAAAAGCTTTCTGAGCTCACACAGCTTGAAGGGCTTTCACTTACACTCAATACAGATATTACAGATGTCTCTCCTCTGACTGCAATGACAGGCTTAAAGGAGCTTTATCTGAACGGAACAAGCATCTCTGATATTTCTGTACTTACTTCACTTAAGGATATAACAATTCTTAATATAAGCAGTACAAAGGTTTCAGATTTGTCTTCACTCAAAAAATTTGAAAACCTCGAAACATTGATGATTAATACATTAAGTGAACTTGACCCCACAACAATCAGGCTTCCTGAATCCATATCAACCATAGAAATAAAAAACAATGGCTTAAATAATATCAATTTCCTGAAAAACAAGCCTAACATTTCTTCTGTTTATGCTTTCAATAACAATATAAGCGATATTTCTGTTCTGGCTGATTATGAACTTTGGTACATTGATTTTTCTGCTAATAAAATTACTGACTTTTCATGTCTTAGCGGAAAGACTATATCTGAAATAGATTTTTCAACAAATAAGATTTCTGATATTTCATATATGAAAAATATAAATGCTTTAACAATAGACCTTTCTTTCAATGAAATTTCAGATATTTCTTCTTTAGCAGGAAAAACAAAAATCACCCAGCTTGATTTAAAAGGAAATAAAATTTCTGACATAAGTCCGCTTAAAGACCTCTTCAATATCACATCTCTTGATATTTCACACAATAACATTGAAGATATAAGTGTTATTTCAACAATTGATGAGCTTCGGAATTTCCAAGCCAATAATAACAGAATAAAAGACATAAGTGTACTTGAGAAATGTAAGTATCTTCATGAAAATGAATACGCACCTTCTCTTGAAAACAACCAGATTGAAGATATAAGTGCTTTAGCTAATTTTACAAATATTGATTATATAGGTTTAAAGCACAACAAAATCAGTGATGTTTCTCCTCTTTCAAAATTGAATAAACTCACTAACATAGATTTGTATGACAACAACATTTCTGATGTTTCTTCTCTGGCAAATCTTACTAATATAACGCATCTTAATGTTGCGGGTAACCCTGTAGCAGAGCTTGACGGAATTACTATAGTACAAGGAGAGGCACTTCTCTCTCCTTCACTTTCAGTAGATTTCAACAAAAATTTTGACTTTGATAAAGTTCTTGCTGCCAATGAAAATGTTTCTATATATGTTTATTGCGAAAATCCGCGTGATGCAAAAAATCTTGTAAATAAATACGGTATTAATTCAGCTATTTCAGGCGGAATTATTGCTGTAGACGGTAAATTCGTTGAGGATGTTGCAGATTTTATTAATGACGACCTTCGCAATATAGAAGAAGAAAAATCAAATACATCAGCTGAATAAAATAGAGGTGATTTTATGAATGAAACTACAGTATTTTTTGACCAAAAAGCGCAGAATGCAGCACTAATTTTCTTCAATAAGAAAGGTTTTATTTCTGCTCACTATTTAGGCGGTTTCGCTTCAATAGGCCGAGCAACTGCTAATTCAAGCTGTAATATTCAGATAAGTTCTGCTGTTGTTTCCCGTACCCATGGAGAAGTAAGATATTCTAACGGCAGATATACCTACAAGGATCTGAACAGTACTAACGGAACTCTTTTAAATAATTCAAAGCTTTTAGGTAAAGAAGCTCCGGATAATGCAAATATATGCACATTAAAAGACGGGGATATACTTATTTTTGATATTAAAGACAGAACCAAAACACATCCTGATGCAGTTTTCGCTCTGTTCTCAGAGTATTACAATCATAACAGCTCCTGGAATACTGTACAGCTTACTGAAGACATTGAAGAAATTTCTGTAGGCCGTTCAGATAATACGGATATGAAAATTCAGAATGCAGCCATTTCAAGAAGACATGCAACCTTCTTCGCTCAAAATAACAGATGGGCAATTACAGACCATCAAAGTACAAATGGCGTATTTCTCAACGGTAAAAAGCTTGACACTCCAAGCTGGTTAAATAATTATGATGTTGTCAGAATTACAGATACATATTTCATTTACAAGGATAATCAACTGATTTTCTCAAGCGGCATACTTAATAAAAACGAAGAAATATCATATGACCCTGAAGCCCCTGTTTATGAAATAGAAACACCAAATAAACAAAAATCAAGCCAACCTGAATCTAAACCGGCAAAAACTCAGTTGGTTATTAATATTACCGAAAGAAGTGTTTTCCAACGCTTTAAAAAGCTTTTGCTTCTTCAGGATATTAATTTAACTGTTTCTGATGGTGATATGGTATTAATCCTCGGTGGTTCAGGTGCCGGTAAAACAACATTTATAAATGCTGTTATGGGCTACGAAAAGGCTCGCGGTAAAATTGTTTATAAAAATGCTGACATTTACCAGGAATACGAACGAATGAAATATGAAATAGGCTTCGTTCCTCAGCAAGATTTGCTTCGCGGAAGCGACGTAGTTTACAATACACTTTCCAATGCTGCTGAAATGAAGCTCCCTAAATCAGTAACATTCGAAGAAAGAGAAGAACGTATTGACTACATTTTAGAAGAACTCGGGTTAAGTCGTGAAAAATTCACCCGTGTTTCAAAACTCAGTGGCGGTCAGAGAAAGCGCCTCAGTATTGCTGTTGAATTCATTGCTAACCCAAGTCTTTTCTTCCTTGACGAACCGGACTCAGGTCTTGATGACATTATGGGAAGAGGCTTAATGGAAAATCTTCGTCACATCGCCGATCAGGGTAAAATTGTTATGGTTATTACTCACAGCCCTGAACGTGCCGCTGACTTATTTGACAAGGTTATTGTACTCGCCAAAAGCACCAAAGACAATTGCGGTCACCTGGCTTTCCACGGTACAGTTCAGGAGGCTTATAATTTCTTTGAGGTTCAAAGCTTCAAAGAAATTGTTAAGAAAATTAACCGTCCTGACGAAAACGGTGAAGGTTTGTCTGACTATTTCATTGAAAAATTTGCTGATTACAGGGGGTAAATCATATGGCTTCAAATCGTTTGGGCCGAATAGGTCAAATTAAAATTTACTTAGGAAAGTGTTTTCGTACCTTCGTTAACGAAAAGGGTTGGAAATCATTAATAAGCACTCTTATAATCGCTTTAATTCTTGCCTGGGTTATAGGTGATAAAACCTTCGAGATTTTCGAAAGCACCGAAACAGGTCTGTTTGCCATGATTTGCGGTTGTATCTGGACAGGTCTTTTCAACTCAATTCAATCTGTTTGCCGCGAAAGAGCTATTATTAAGCGCGAGCACAAAACAGGTCTCCACCTTTCATCTTACATAATTGCACATATGATTTACGAGTTCGTTTTATGTACTGCAGAGGGTCTCATTCTTACAATAGTTTTAGCTATTATGCGTGAATGTCCCCCGGACGGAATCATCTTTGGTGAAATATCTATAGAATTTTTCATTTCCTTCACTTTGATTATATTCTGTGCTGATGCTTTAGGTCTTTTAGTATCTTGCATTGTAAGAACAGAAACTGCTGCAATGACAGTTATGCCTTTTGTTCTTATAATTCAATTAGTTATGTCGGGCTTACTTTTCGTTCTTCCCGAAAATGCTGAAGCTGTAAAAGAGATCACTATTACAAAATGGGGATTGTGTGCTCTTTGCACATCATCTGATATAAACACTCTGCCTAACAGAGACACAATGGAAAAATTCGAAATTGCAGCCGCAAAGGACGAAAGCATAAAATCATGGAAAGACCTCGACCTTACTCAAGAATATGATTATGACTATGACGGAACATCTGAAAACCTTGCTGAAGCTTGGCTTGTACTGTTAGGCTACAGTGCCCTCTATGGCGGACTTGCTATTCTTTTCCTGCAGTTGGTTGACAGAGATAAGCGTTAGCTTCTGAAGACTGCTTATTATTATAATATCAGTAAAAACACAACAAACAAAAATAAAAAGCGGTGCTGTAAAAACAATCTGTTTGAACAAGTCCAGTAAAAACGGACAATAGAAAAAAGAGACCTCCTATGGTAGAATTAAAGAAACTACCATAGGAGGAGTTTTTATGTCAGGAAAACGACAAAACATAAAACAATACGAAAAAGAAATATTTGAATTA
>JAFVWD010000018.1 GCA_017501865.1 Clostridia bacterium
AAGGTGACGGGAGCCGAACACGGCACGGGGTTCGATTCCCGTCACCTTAACTTAATTGTAACATATAAATCGCTAAAATCAAGCAACTTTAAATAAAACTTGCTCTTAAAACAAATCCCGGTAAAATTTCCGCTTTCTTTACAACAGCCTGAACATATTTTTTTCAAATTCTATAAGTCCGTCATCACGCATTTTGCATAGTTCATTTGACATGGCGCTACGGTCAACCGAAAGAAAATCGGCAAGCTGCTGACGGTTAAAGGGAATTGTAAATTTTGCACTGTTGTGCCTGTTTGACTCTTCGGACAAATATGAAATAAGCTTTTCTCTTGTTGTTCTTTTTGACATATGACCGAGTTTTTGCACTAACCTTCTGTTCTTTTCCGAAATAGCGAAAAACATATTTTGCACTACAAGTGTGTGAAATCTGCAAGCCGCGGGACAAGTTGTCATTATTCTCTTTACATCGAAAAAAATTACTGCACTGTCCTCTACTGCAACAACATCATTAAGTACTGCTTCGCTTTGTGGTGAAGCATATACTTCGCCGAACATTTCCCCCGGCTCAATATTACCGAGTATACTGCGATTGCCCCAGTAGTCATCTTTTTGTATGTGCAAATGCCCTTCTGCAAGAACAAGAATATCGCTCAGTTGTTCGCCCTGTCTCAGAACATACTCACCCTTTTTATACTCTGAAAGTCTTGCCCCAAGGCACGAAAGCATAGTAATAATCTCTTCGTCCTTAACCCCCGAAAATATTTTTGTTCTTTTGAGAATGGAAACATATTCTTTCATAAAAGTACTCTTTCTGTTGTAAAAACAACTGATTTGTTATAATTATTGTAATATAATACTGTTGTAAAATCAATAAAGGAGTTCATATATGTTAAGGTGACGGGAGCCGAACACCGCACGGTTTTGGAAGACAAAAATTCCCTCTAACATCGTCAAAACTCTTGAAATACGACAGTATTCCTGCGAGTTTTTCCTTGTTACTGAAAATTTTTTGTCTTACAAAACTGCCCTCACCTAAAATTGCACAGATTTTGGTGCAGTAAGGTGTTTCTTTGGCGCAGTCATACTGACGTATAACAAGACAAAAAACGGCTTAATGTGCCGAAAGATTTAAATTTTAGGCGTACGGGGTTCGACTCCCGTCACCTTAAGAAAAATTATAAAAATAAATGAAGAAAAATGTAATGGATGCGGTGCCTGTGCTCTGGCTTGCCACGAGGGTGCTATTGAAATGGTAAACGGAAAAGCCCGCCTGACCCGAGAGGATTACTGCGACGGTCTCGGCGATTGTCTTCCCGCCTGCCCTGTTGATGCAATTTCCTTTGAAGAGAGGGAAGCGCCGGCTTACAACGAAGCCGCCGTTCTTGAGGCAAAAAAATCAAAAATTTCTGCTCCGCTTCCTTGCGGTTGTCCCGGAACTGCTTCAAAAGCCATAAACAGAGAAAATACTGCCAATGTGACAACCGAAGCTGTTACAAGCAAGCTTTCTCAATGGCCTGTTCAAATTAAGCTTGCCCCGGTAAATGCACCTTATTTCAACAATGCAAATCTTTTGATTGCAGCAGATTGTACTGCATATGCCTACGGTAATTTTCACAACGATTTCATACGCAACCACATAACACTTATAGGATGCCCAAAGCTTGACGAGGGTGACTACACCGACAAATTAACCTCAATAATAGAAAACAATAACATTAAGAGTGTTACTGTTGTGCGTATGGAGGTTCCCTGCTGTTCAGGCATTGAAAATGCCGTAAAGAGAGCATTACAGGCAAGCGGAAAGTTCATTCCGTGGAGAGTGGTTGTTATTTCTACAAATGGTACAATAACAGAATAAAATCAAGGGATTCTGCAAGTGTATTTTTCCCACCTGCAGAATCCCTTTATCACATCATCTTCTTTTACTTTTTGTCAGATTAAAGCTTATATCTGTTAACCACTCAAGCTTTTCTTTTTCTACACCGCCATCAAGCAAAACCGATATCCAATGAGATTTATTCATATGGTATGCCGGGAAAATTCCGTATTCACTATATAATGAACCCATTAAAACCGGGTCGCATTTTAAATTTACCACCGACACCGTTTCTTCGCTCTGAAACCCCAATTTTGATTTTGGTATATCCATAATAACCGCAAACCATTTATTATTTTCTGAATGTCGGTACACGGCAAAGCCCGGGTATTTTACCCAGGGAAACTCGGGCAAAGCTGCGTATGCTTTTTTTATGTGTTCATTTAAATATTCTCTGTCTGACATTTTTTCTCCTCAAACAAAATCATAAATCAATTTCATTGTAATAATGAATGTATATATCAGAAAGCTCCCTCAGCTCTTCTGTAGCCGGCTCGCTTTTATCAAAAATACCTACTACCTTGTAGCCATTAGACTTTGCAGTTTTTGCCGCATAGAGTGCATCCTCAAAAACCCACGTGGTACTTTTCTCTGTTCCGAGCGACTCAAGAACCGTATCGTACACCTTGGGTTCTGTTTTGGGAGCACCAACTGTGTAGGTTGAATATATTTCGCTGAAGTAGTGAAGCATACCGTACTTTTCAAGAACTGCAATAAGTGCAGGCTCTCCCGTTGCAGTAGCAATCCCCATTTTTACACCCTTTGCTTTTAATTTTTCAAGGAACTCTATTATGTCATTTTTCGGCTCGGTTTCAGTAAGATATCTTTCTTTTATATATTCAATAAACTGTGTCAGAAGCTCACCGTAAGACTGCTTGAGCTTAAACCGCTCTTTGGCAAGAATAAGCGATTCTCTCATATAAAGCCCTTTAAACATCTCTTCGTCCTCAGGAGTCAGAGTTAATCCTATACTGTCAAAAAATTTAAATTTTATTCCCTTCCACACGTCCATAGAATCAAACAGTGTTCCGTCAAAATCAAAAATTGCGCCTGTAATGTTCATTTTTTCTCCTTAATACATAAATATATTTTCTCTGATATCTGCTGTAATTAAACTTGACTGAAGCCTTGCAGATGCAGTAGCCTTTCTAACCTGCCAAATAAACAGATATTATATAAATAATAGCCAAATGGGCAGGATAGAAAACATAGAATAACGGTTTTATGTTATATTTGCCGCGTTTTTGGTTATAAAGTGCCAGAAGCGGTACCGAAGCAAGTGAGCACCACTGTATTCCACCTGTTTTTATTGACAGCATTATTAATATTACGGTTGTCCAGAACAGCTTTTGTTTTTTGTCAGCCGCATAAAATATTGTTACGGGTAACAATACTCCGTAAATTCCGTAATCTATAACAAATCCTTGTTCTTTAAGAACCACCGGCAGTATAATTGCTATCACAAATACCGCAGAAATTACCGAAAATAAAATACTTTTTGACTTTTTGGTTGTGTTATTTATATAGCTTTCAACCGCAAAAATAGTAATAACCGAAAGTGAGAATGTTATTAAAATATTCTGGTACAAGGACCTTTCTGCAATAAAATATACAGCCTGACAGCCCACACCTAAAAGAGCTATGGTAAGAAAATATCTCTTCTTATTTCTTGTGTAAAAGCACCCCTCTGCAATCATATATGCAAAAATGGGGAAGGCAAGTCTTCCTATTATCTGCAAAATCTGATATTCAGGAAAAAGCTCTTTTCCTGCATGGTCAGAAAGCATGGAAAGCATTGCTATTAATTTGAGCTGATTATTAGTTAAGCCAAATTTTTTACTCATTTATTTTTTTACCGTCTGAAAATGCATTGCCGACTTTTTCACCTAATTTAATATATGTGTTATGAATCGGGTCAAATGTTATTGCTTCAAGCTTCATAGGGTCAATTTTGCCATCATCACCCAACACACTCTCATCAGCTGAGAAATTTACAATTTCACCTATACAAATTCCGTCTTCATTGAATTTTAAAAGCTTACATTCAACTGCCATAGGAAATTCATTTATTACCGGAGCATTTACAAACTCTGATTTTGTCGTGGTAAGTCCTGCTTTTTTCATTTTATCGGGCACCTTATTACCTGAAGCTATACCCACATAGTCTGCTTCTGCTACGTGCTTCGCATCTGCAACATTTACTGTAAAAGCTTTGCTTTCTAATATATTCTTCGTTGTTTTATGGCCTTCAGAAATACACACCATAATCTGGTTTGTATCGTAAATACCGCCCCATGCAGCATTCATACAGTTGGGCTTGCCATCTTTGTCGTAAGCCGCAACTATAAACACAGGCATTGGGTAAACAGATGTGTCTTTACCAAAATTTTTTCTCATAATATTACCACCTTTAATAATTAAATTTCTTTTTCTTTATTTTTAAGAATATAAGTGTAACAATAACTGCCATAACCTCTGCCGCAACTATTGAAATCCAGATTCCGTCTATACCCCATATAAGCGGGAACAAAAGCACGGCGCTTATCTGAAAAACAAGTGTTCTCAAAAATGAAATTATTGCGGATATCGCACCATCGTTAAGAGCTGTAAAAAATGATGAGCCGAAAATTGCAATTCCCGCAAAAAGGAATGAAAATGAATAAATGTGAAAACCTCTTACCGTTAACTCAAGCAATTCTTTGTCATACCCGACAAATATTGACGACAGCGGTTTTGCAAGAACCTCTGCAAGAATAAACATTACTAAAGAAGAAGCAAGAATTATTACAAAGCTTTTTCTTTTAAGCCCCTTCAGCTCATTTTCATTTTTCGCTCCGTAGTGATACCCTACAACAGGTGCTACACCTATAGAGTAGCCTATAAATATTGCAATAAATACAAGGTTAACGTACATCAGGGTGCCGTAAGCGGCAACACCGTTTTCACCTGCATATTTTAAAAGCTGAATATTATAAAGCATACTCACAATTGACATTGAAATATTGCTCATAAGCTCAGAGGAACCGTTTGTAACCGTTTTCAGTAAAGATTTACCGTCAAATTCTGTCTTTCTAAGTCTCAGAAGGCTCGGATTTTTTCTGCTGAAATACACAAGAGGAATAATGCCACCCACAACCTGACTTGTTGCTGTTGCAAAAGCCGCACCTACAAGACCGAAAGGGAAAATGGCAGTAAAAAGTGCATCCAATATCATATTGGTAAACCCTGCAATCAGGGTAGAGGCAAGCCCTAACTGTGGCTTTTCTGCTGTTATAAAAAAGCTCTGAAATTCAAATTGGAGCAAAAGAAAAGGAAGTGCACAAAGAATTATTCTTCCGTAAAGCACACAGTCTTCGAGCATAGCTCCCTCGGCACCTAAAAGTGAGGCAATAGGTTTTATAAAAATAATTCCCAGAATTGCCATAATAACACCGCATAAAACAGAAACGTAAACTAAAAGTGAAAAAATACGCTGTGCCTTATCTTTTTCCCCCTCACCGAGAGTTTTTGAAATAAGTGCGCTGCCACCTGTGCCGAACATAAACCCAAGGCCACCCAATATCATTAAAAACGGCATAATAAAATTTACCGCGGCAAATGGTGTTTTTCCGACAAAATTTGAAACAAAAAATCCATCTACTACACCGTAAATTGATGTAAATATCATCATTACAATAGACGGTAACGTAAATTTAAACAATGTTTTATATTTAAAATGGTCTGAAAGCTGAATTTTCATTATTTCCCTTTCCGTTTAAAACAGGTTCAATCGCCTGTAAAAAATACTCTGTTATTTTTTCGGGTGGCTCCTTCATATTATGAGAAATCCACCAGCTGACAGTTTCTACAAAAGATGATGAAATATGATTTATAAGGTAATCCTCAGGTAAAGACGAATTTCTGAGCTCACCGTTTTCCGCATACTGCGAAATAATCAACCTCTTCAGGTTGCTTTTGAAATACCTTAAAAATATTTCATTGTTTTCGCAGGAAAGTAATTCAAGAATATTCAGGTCGTTCTCCTGCAAATGCTTTAAAAGATGTAAAAAAACAGAATCTGTTGCACATTTGCAGATATAATTATTATGATTAGCGGGTAAACCCATAGCGGTATCTGTTATGTGGTTAAAAAGCTCTTCACAAAGCTCCTTCAATAAAAAATCCTTTGTTTCAAAATGTGCATAAAATGTTGTTCTGCCTATATTTGCCTCATCTATAATTTCCTGAACTGAAATCCGGTTGTAATTCTTTTTAGATAAAAGAACGGAAAATGCCGAAAAAATTGCATCGCGTGTTTTTTGTTGTCGTCTGTCCATAAACTTTAACTCCTGAACAAAATTCTGAAAATGTTCTGTAATGAACAAAGAATAAAAACTGATTATTGTTTCACATATTTAAAAACAATATAATAAACTCAAGATACAGAACAAGTTGTTTTGTACTGAACATATTATACTAAACGGCAGGTGTTATGTCAAATGTTAAAGAATATAATTGAAAAATTTGAAAGTGTGCTTTTTACTATTATAAGCGGCATTTCATTGGTGCTCAGCTTTATATTGTCAAAAACAACTGATGGGTTATTTTTTGACCCGGCAATAATTGCTGTAATAATAAGCGGTACACCTATTTTTTACTCAGCAGTAAAAAAGCTTTTGAAAAATAAAGGAATAAGTAAAATTTCTTCTGCACTTCTTATTTCTGTTGCAATGCTTGCATCTGTTTTTATAGGCGATTTATTTGCTGCAGGTGAGGTTGCTTTCATAATGGCTATTGGTGAAATTCTTGAAGATAAAACTACAGCTAAAGCAAAAAAGGGACTTAAAAATCTTCTTAATCTTGCTCCTGCTATGGCTCGTATTATATTACCTGACGGAACGGCAAAGGAAACAGTTGCAGAAAATGTAGCTGAAGGTGATTTGGTGCGTGTTTTACCGGGTGAAACAATTCCTGTCGACGGAATAATAGTAAATGGTGAAACCTCTGTTGACCAGTCAGTTATGACGGGCGAATCTGTACCTGTTGACAAGTCAGTTAATGATTCTGTTTTTTGCGGCACCATAAACCGTTTTGGTTCGGTTGATATAAAGGCTACAAATGTTGGTGAAAACAGCTCACTTAAAAAAATGATTAAAATGGTAAAAGAAGCTGAAAGCAAAAAAGCCCCTATGGCACGAATTGCTGACAAAGGTGCAAGCTTTCTTGTTCCCATTGCGTTTTTAATTGCTGTAATTACAGGACTTGTAACAAAAGATATTACCCGCGCAGTAACTATTCTTGTCGTGTTCTGTCCATGTGCCCTGGTACTTGCAACACCTACTGCTATTATGGCTGCTATAGGTCAGGGTACAAAAAACGGCATTATTATAAAATCGGGTGAAGCACTCGAAAAAATGGGCAAGGCAGACACAATAACATTTGACAAAACAGGTACTCTGACTTACGGTAAGCTTGAGGTTTCAGATGTTCTGGTGTTTTCCGACACAATAAGTGAAGCAGATTTATTAAAAACCGTCGCATCTGCAGAAAGCAAAAGTGAGCATCCTTTAGCAAAAGCAATTGTAGACTTTGCTGAAGAAAAAAACATTCAGCTTTCAGAAGCTGATGATTTCAGAATGCTCTCAGGAATGGGCATATCTGCCGGAATAAACGGCAAAAATATTATTTGCGGAAACGAAAGTTTTCTTAATAAAAACGGTATAATTATCGATAGTGAAATATCGACAGAATTATCAAAATTACGTTCTCAGGGTAAGGCATCGGTCATTGTTGCAGAAGATAATGTAATAACCGGAGTAATTGCACTTTCAGATGTTTTAAGAGAAAATGCATGCGAGGTAATCATCAAACTTGACAAAATGAATACCCGGACAGTTCTTCTTACGGGTGACAACAGGCTTACTGCTGAATATTTTGCCCAAAAAGCAGGAATTAAAAATGTTAAGTATGAGCTTTTACCTGAAAATAAGGTTGAAAATATAAAGCTTTTGCAAAACGAAGGCAGAACCGTATGTATGATTGGTGACGGTGTTAATGACGCGCCTGCTTTAAAAACCGCAGATATAGGAATTTCTATGGGAAGTATAGGCAGCGACATTGCAATTGATGCTTCAGATATTGCTCTTATGAGTGATGATATTTCTAAAATCCCTTATCTTAAAAAGCTTGCCTGTGCTGCTGTAAGAACAATTAAGCTAAGTATTTCAATATCTATGATTATATATATTTTGGCAGTAATACTTTCTGTTTCAGGGCTTCTTACCCCGACAAGCGGTGCATTGGTTCATAACGCAGGCTCGGTTTTTGTCATACTTTTTGCGGCTATGCTTTACGACAAAAAACTAAAATAACCCATAAAAACGAATATAAGGGGATGTAAAAATGAGCTGTAAAAAAACATAAGTTTTTTTACAGCTCATTTATAATTGATTTTAATCGTAATATTTTTCCCGTCTTTTTTTCTGTACAAACTTAAATGTTGCAAAAACAATTACTAAAACAAAAGTAACTGAAAGCCCGATGTACGCATCTATATTTGTATTACCCTCTACCTTTAACTCACCCCAAAGCTGTGACATATAGTTCTGTATATCATAGCTGAGATTTTCAAAGCTTTCGGTTTTTGGCATTTGACTTTCAGCTGGGTAAAGAATCGGCTCACCCTTAAGCTCATAATCATCCGACTCTAAAACAAGTGCGTGAGGGGATGCATAGCAAATCCAGTTTGCATTTGCTACAGCAATTTCTTCCTCCAGCATAAAGTTGATATAAAGCTCTGCGGCCTCTTTATTTTCGGCAGTTTTCGGAATACACATAGCATCTACAAAATAGTTTACGCCCTCTTTGGGGTAAACAAATGCCAAATCCGGATTTACATCTGCCATAGAAAGATAGTCACCTGCATAGTAGGGTGCAAATGCCGCTTCACCACCCTCCATTTTGTTGTAAATTTCATCCATAACATAAGAGGACACAAGGGGTCTTTGTTCCTTTAAAAGCTCTATTGCTTTATCCCAATCCTTAGGATTGGAAGTATTTACACTCTGCCCCAGAAGGAATTGCGCTATTCCAAAGGCATCGCGCGGGTTATTGAACATCAATATTTCGCCCTTGTATTTTTCGTTCCAGAGAATTGACCAGCTGTCAACCTTATCATCTACCATAGTGGTATTATAAATCAAACCTACCATACCTACTGTATAAGGAACGGAATATTTATTTTCGGGGTCGAAAGAAAGATTTTTGTATTTCGGAAGAATGTACTTGTAGTTCGGAATATTTGAAAAATCAAGCTCTACAAGCATATCTTCCTCTATAAGCCTTGCAACCATATATTCCGAAGGGATAACTATATCGTAGTTTGCACCGCCACTCTGAAGCTTGTTGTACATATTTTCGTTGCTTTCAAATGTGGTGTAATTTACTTTTATTCCGTATTTTTTTGTAAAAGCTTTATTTACATCTAAAGAGCCTTCTGAACCGTCAGAAATATATTCACCCCAATTATAAACATTTATGGAAGTACCTTTTAAATGCGAATAATCTTTTTCCTTACCCTCTGCAAAACAAATAGGTGAGAGTGTGCTTAAAAGAATTGCTACAACAAAAAGAACTGCTAAAAGCTTTTTCTTCATTTTAAGCACCCCCTTTTTTACTGCCTTGCTTATGCTTTTTGTTTTCGCTTTTTGCAGTAATTATATTTGAAATTACCAGCAAAACGAGAATTGCAAGGAATATAAGTGTTGAAAGGGCGTACATATCGGGTGTAACACGCTTTTTTGTCATTGAGAAAATTCTTATAGGCAGGGTTTGTGAGGTTGTACCGCTCACAAAGTAGCTTATAATAAAATCGTCAACAGAAAGTGTGAAAGCCATCATAAGACCGGAAAGAATGCCCGGCATAATCTGAGGGAGCACCACTTTAAAAAAGGATTGAATAGGTGTGCAGCCTAAATCCTGTGCAGCCTCTGAAAGATGGATATCTGTCTGTCTTAATTTAGGAAGAACATTAAGAATTACATATGGCAATTCAAAAGTAACATGGGCTATTGTAAGAGTTGTAAAGCCCAGGGTACCTGTTTTACCGAAAAGTGCACTTATAAACACAAACAAGAGCATCATAGAAATACCTGTAACAATATCAGGATTCATCATAGGAATGTTTGTTGTTGTCAAAGTTGCCTGCTTGAACCATTTCAATTTGTAATTATTAATAGCAATCGCCGCTGCAGTACCCATAACGGTAGAAATAATTGCTGACACAACGGCAACAATTACTGTATTCTTAAATGCCTCGAGCGTTGCCGTATCTCTGAAAACCTCTTCATACCAACGAAGTGAAAAGCCTTCAAAAATTGCTGTACTTTTACCTGCATTAAAGCTGAAAAGTATGAGCACCGCAATAGGTGCATAAAGAAATCCGAAAACGAGAATGGGGTAGATTTTTGAAAAGAGAGATTTTTTCTTCATATAATAACCTCCCCGTCTTCATCTGAAAACTTATTCATAACTGCAAGGCAAATAAAAATCAGAATCATAAGCACAAATGATAGTGATGCGCCGAGATGGAAATTGTTTGCAGTCTGGAACTGAGTTTCAATAATATCACCTATAAGAGTTGTACCTGTACCGCCGAGCTTTTGTGAAATGTAAAAGGTACTTACAGAAGGCACAAAAACCATAGTAAACCCTGAAACTACTCCCGGTAAACTTAACGGAACAGTTATATTTTTAAACACCTGAAATTTATTACAACCAAGGTCCTGAGCCGCCTCAATAAGAGAACGGTCCATTTTTAAAATTACTGTGTAAATAGGCAAAATCATATAAGGAAGGAAATTGTAAACCATACCTAAAACAACCGCACCGCGGGTATTTATTAAGTGAATTGGTTCAAACGGTTTTAATTCTTTGCCGAAGCTGTGCAGAGCTTCGTTGAGAATTCCCCAGATTTCCTCTGATACTGAATTTAAAGTTGTGGTTAAAAAACCGTTATCTTCTAAAATTGTCATCCAGGAATATGTTCTTAAAAGAAAATTCATCCACATAGGCAGCATAATGAGCATCATCATAATCTTCTGGCGGTTTTCACCTGAATTTGCAATGATATATGCAAGTGGATATGCAATTATAAGAGAAATAACCGTTGCCAACAATCCTAACCAGATTGAGAGAAGAAATGTGTCGGTATATTTCGCTATCTCTGACATATTACTGAAAGTGAATGCACCTGTTACATCTGTAAAAGCATAATAAGCAACCATACCGATGGGAACCAGAATGAAAATCACTGCCCAAACGATATAAGGTGCGCCTATTAAACGAGATAAAAGGGTAGATTTTTTACCCATAAGGAACACACCCCTTACTTATTTATTCTTCTTCATCAATAGTCGCGTCAGAAAGCTCATCAAACTCTTCGCTGAATGAGCTGTAATCGCCGTAAAGTCCTGAATACTCGGACTTTTTCATAATATGGATAGCATCAGGTTCAATTACAAGCCCTATAGTAGAGCCCACTTCCTGATAGTCTGTTGACTGAATCATCCATTTAAAACCCTTGATTTCAACAATTATTTCATAGTGAACACCCTTGAAGGTTATAGAGGTCACCTTACCTGAAATCATAGCATCTTCCACAGGTACAATATCAACATCCTCAGGTCTTACAACAACATCAACATCTTCATCAACTCCGAAGCCTTTGTCAAGACATTTAAACTTGTTGCCTGCCATTTCAACCCAGAAGTCTGCTCTCATAACACCTTCGATTATGTTACTTTCGCCAATGAAATCTGCAACAAAAGCATTTTTGGGTTCATTGTAAATATCGAGAGGTGTACCTATTTGCTGAATCTTACCGCCGTTCATAACGACAATTGTGTCAGACATAGAAAGTGCCTCTTCCTGGTCGTGAGTAACATAAATGAATGTTATTCCGAGGCGCTTTTGTATATTTTTAAGTTCAACCTGCATATCTTTACGAAGCTTTAAATCAAGTGCACCAAGAGGCTCGTCAAGAAGAAGAATTTTAGGCTTAACCGCAAGAGCACGTGCAATTGCAACACGTTGCTGCTGACCACCTGAAAGTGAAGAAATATTCCTTCTTTCAAACCCCTTTAGGTTAACTAAAGAAAGCATCTCTGTTACGGTTTCTTTTATTTCTTTTTCAGATATTTTTCTGAGTCTTAAACCAAATGCAATATTTTCGTAAACATTAAGGTGCGGAAAAAGAGCATAACGCTGAAAAATAGTATTAAGCTGTCTTTTATGCGGCGGAAGGTCATTTATAACTTTTCCGTCAAAAATAACCTCACCCGAATCAGGCTGCAAAAAGCCCGCAATAATTCTGAGTGTGGTTGTTTTACCGCAACCTGAAGGACCGAGAAATGTAATAAATTCCTTATCTCGGATATACAAGTTCATATTATTAATAATTTGTTCGTCGTCAAAGCTGATTGAAATATTCTTAAGCTTGATAATCTCGTTGCTTGCCAATTATGCAACCCCTTTCCGCAGTTTATGTATAATTTTAAATGCATAATTAAATATATATATATTTAATTAAAAAGTCAATATAATTTGTCGAAAAAGTTGATTGAGATGCAAGAATATGCTAAAATGAGTTTAGAATTTGCATATTTGTGCTAAAATATACCAACTTTACTTTAAAGGACTTTTTATATGCTACTGTTTGACATTGAAAGAAGCAGTGTCTGGGAAACATTGCAAAACACTTCAGAACCCATAATAATGTACGGTACAGGCAATGGTGCTGACAAGGTTTTTGAGGTATTTGACAAGTTAAAAATTACTGTCAACGGAGTTACTGCAAGTAACGGCTTTGTACGTGAAAGATATTTTCATAATTTTAAGGTGATGCCCTTGTCTTATTACCTTGAGAAATATGAAAAATTTACTGTTGTAGTGACTTTTGGCTCTCACATAAAAGAGGTTATAGAGGGTATTAAAAATCTCTCTGAAAAGCAAACGGTTTTAGTGCCCTGTGTTCCCGTCACGGGAAACGAGATTTTTGACCGCAAATTCCTGCTAAAAAATGAAGAAAATATAAATAAGGCTTATTCTCTTATGGCAGATGAAAAATCAAAAGAGGTTTTTAAAAATTATGTTAACTTCGAATTCAGCGGAAAGCTCCACTATCTTTTTGATATGGAAAGCGAGCTCTCTTATGCTTTTTCTGACTACCTTAAGTTGGAAGAAAATGAAAGCTTTATTGATATAGGAGCTTACAGGGGCGATACAGTAGAACAGTTTTTAAGCTACACAAACGGTAAATACAATAAAATTTTAGCCCTCGAGCCCGATAAAAAATCTTATTTGAAATTAGTTGAAAACTGTAAAGGCTTAAAAAATTTCTCTGCTCTTAACGGTGCAGTAACAAATTTTGACGGTGAAACGGAGTTCAGCAGCTTCGCAGGCAGACAGTCTACCATTGGTAAGGGCTCTGTTATTAATGCTTTCTCTTTAAAAAAGCTTTCGTCTGACTTCTTTGTTCCGTCATACATAAAAATTGATGCCGAGGGTGCAGAGCTTGATATTTTAAAAGGCGGCAAAGAGGTCATAAAAAAATACAAGCCTAAAATCAAAATTGCCGCATACCACAAAAACAGGGATATTTTTGAAATCCCGATTCTTTTAAACGAATTCAACCCTGACTACAAAATTTATTTATGTCACCATCCTTATATTCCTGCATGGGATACTGACTTTTATTGCATTTGAGGTGAATTATGGAAAACATTAAACGGATTATTACAGATGAACGGAATACTCTGATAAAAATTTCAATAAGCTCTCCTTTTTCAAAAGATGAAGAGTTCAATAAAATTTCAGTAAGGCCTGTAACTATTAAAAAAAAGCCGTGCTTTCAGGCAGAAAGATTTAAAAACAATCAGGTTTTTCACCTGAATATGTCAACAGAGGAGTTTCTCGTTTTTCTTGAAGATATTTTCAAAAAATATGCTCAGATTTCTTTTTTCAAAAGCGGTGAAACTATTACTTGCTCCGTATCTGCAGGCGGAAAAATCAAAACTAAGGTAAGCAAGAACAATCTGAAAGCTAAAGCTACTGAAAGCGGAAATAATCGTAGAAAAGAGTATATTTTCAACGAAGGCGAAAACATTCCGGCTCTGGTTGATTTAGGTGTTTTTACTCCCGATTTTAAAATAGTAAAAAGCAAGTATGACAAATTCAAGCAAATTAACCGTTTTATTGAAATTGTCAACGATGCTTTTGTTAATGACAGCAGTAAAGAAATTACCATTTTAGACTTCGGTTGCGGAAAGAGCTACCTGACTTTTATTATTTATTATTATTTTGCAGAAATAAAAAAGAAAAAAGTAAAAATAATTGGCTATGACCTTAAAAAAGACGTTGTTGAAAGCTGTAATAAAATCGCAGAAAAATACGGCTATGAAAACCTGAAATTTATTGTAAGCGATGTTACCAAGGACACCCTCGCGGATGAGCATATTGATATGGTAATTTCTCTTCACGCATGTGATACAGCAACAGATTATGCGCTTAATTATGCTATTCAGAAAAAGGTAAAATATATTTTCTCTGTACCATGCTGCCAACATGAAGTTAATAAAACCATAAAAACCGGTGGTGATTTTGACATTCTTTTAAAGCACGGACTTATTAAAGAAAGAATGTCTGCTCTTCTTACAGACTCCATAAGGGTAGCTTTTTTAGAGGATATGGGATATTCTGTTGATGTTCTCGAATTTGTCGATTTTTCACATTCACCAAAAAATATTATGATACGAGCAAAAAAGACTAAAAAAGGAAACGATAAAAACAGAAAACAAATTAAAGATTTGCAGGAAAAATATAAATTTACGCAAACACTTTACAAGCTTACAGGAGATAGTAATGAATAATAAAAAGAAAATAATTGCACCAATTTTAATAACTGTTTTCGTAATAGCATACTACATTTTTTATTTTTGTATTTTATGTTCTGCTTTTGCTGAAAATATTGTTGTTTTAATAATTTTAGGAATTATTCCTATTGTTCTTTCAATGGGAATGATATATGTTTGTGTTCAGAGAATCAAAGAAATAAGGAGTGGAGAAGAGGATGATATTAGTAAATACTGATTACATCACGGGTAAAGAGTTAGAAATGTTAGGTTTAGTGCGCGGTAGCACTATAAGAAGTAAAAATGTTGTAAAAGACATAACGCAAGGTTTAAAAACAATAGTTGGTGGCGAATTAAAAGCATACAACGAAATGATGAATGAAGCACGTGCATTGGCAACTAAAAGAATGGTTGAAGATGCAGAAAAATTAGGTGCCGATGCTATTGTTAATATACGTTATGCATCTGCAGCAGTAATGCAGGG
>JAFVWD010000214.1 GCA_017501865.1 Clostridia bacterium
TAGGTGCATTTTTAACATCTCTAATAAAATTTAATTTTAACTGAATATTATCTTCACATTTAGATAAATGAATACCTAAATCATAACTTATTTCCTCGAAATGAATTGCAAATATATAAAAATATCTTAATTTATTTTCACAAATAATACAGAAAAATTTTACCATAAACCGCTACAAAAAACAAGATAATTGTATGAACTAAAAAACAAAAAACTACATTCTCTCAACAGCAATAATTGAGGGAATGTAGTTTTATTTTTTAGTCTTTAAGTGTTAAAATTCCACAGATTCAAAGCAGATGTAAAAAATCACTCTCCATGAAATGTTTTATGAATTTCTTCGGCATCGGCTTTTGAAATTCCGTTAAGCTCGGTTAATTCTTCGACTGATGCATTTCTTATATTTTCCATTGTTCTGAATTTGATTATGAGCATTTTCGCCTTTTTTTCGCCTATTCCTTTTATTTGAGTAAGAGAATTTTCAAAAGCGGATTTTGTATGCTTTTTACGATGATATTCTACCGAGAAGCGGTGCACCTCGTCCTGAATTTGTGTTACAAGAGAAAATGCTTTTCTCTTTGAATTAAACTCAATTCTGCCACCGCCCGTAGAAATTGCCGAGGTTCTGTGCTTATTATCCTTTACCATTCCAAACAAAGGAATATTCAAGTTAAACTCTTTTAAAAGAGGCAATACGGCATTTACCTGACCTTTGCCGCCATCGAGCAAAATTAAGTCGGGCAATTTCCCGAAGCCGTATTCTTCATTTTTGTCTTTATTGCTGAGGTATTCCATAAAGCGACGTCTTAAGACCTCTTCCATTGATGCATAGTCATCCTGACCGGAAAAACCCTTTATTGCGAACCGTCTGTATGCTTTTTTGAACGGCTTTCCGTCTTTAAAAACAACCATTCCCGCAACGTTGTCGCTACCGCCGGTATGAGAAATATCATACGATTCAATATACTGAGGAATATTTTTAAGCCCTAACATAAGTGCCAATTCCTCAAGTGCATTTTTGGTTTTTTCACTACTCGAAAGCTTTTCTAAAAGCTTTTGTGTGGCATTGTTTTTACACATTGTTATGAGCTTTAACTGATCACCCTTCTGCGGAATCACAATTGAAACATTTGTATTTCTTTTCTCAGAAAGCCATTTTTCAATATCTTCTTTACCTTCAATTTCACCATCAATTTCAATACGCGGCGGAACTGTTCTGTTCAGGGAATAGTAAGAAATCAAAAACTCCGCTCTCATATTCTCTGCAGACGCATTTTCTTCAAAAATAAAATGCTCAGTATCACAAAGCTGATTATCACTAAAACGCAACACCGCAAAGCAGACCTTGTTTTCCACCACACTAAGAGCAAAAACGTCCTGCTCCTTGTAGGTTGACGAAACAACCTTTTGCTTTGACTTTACCTTTTCAATGCCTCTTATGGTATCACGAAGTCTTGCAGCTTTTTCGAAATTAAGCTCTTCTGCCGCTTTTTCCATTTCCTTTTTCAGATTTCTGATTGTATCCTGCGTGCCTAATTTTAAAAATTCTATTGCCTCCTGAACCCGTTCATCATACTCAGCTTCACTTATTTTCCCCGAACAAACTGCACTGCATAAATTAAGATGTGAGTTAAGGCACGGACGTTCTTTTTTTATATCTCGCGGGAAAACCTTATTACAGGTTGGCAATTTATAAATTTTCTTTGCTTCATCTACTGCATTTTTTACAGAATACCCCGCTGTATATGGACCTAAATACTCAGCACCATCATCAGCCTTCTGAAACACAGCCTTAATATTACGCCACGGTCTTTTACTTATTCTTATATAACTGTAGCCCTTGTCATCCTTCAGAAGAATATTGTACTTGGGCATATTTTGCTTAATCAGGCTACATTCAAGTACAAGCGCTTCAAACTCGCTGTCAGTCAGAATATAATCAAAATCCTGAACATTCTCGACCATTTTGCGAACCTTAGGCAAATGCTTTTCCTGCGAACCGAAATACTGTGTAACTCTATTTTTCAAAGCCTTGGCTTTGCCGATATATATAATATTTTTATGAGAATCACGCATTATATAAACCCCCGGGTTAAGCGGAAGCTTATTCGCCTTGTCTTTGAGCCTTCTTAATCTTTGGTCCTGCATAATTCTCACCTGCTTTCGTTTTATTATTATACAATAAATGATTTAAAAAATAAAGTGCTTTCAGCATTGAACTGCCCCAATTTGTGCGGACAGTACAAAAAAGGACCACTATGGTAGATAATATTAAATTTTAAGCAATATACTGACTTCGGTATTCCATCGGAGTCAGTTTTGTTTTAAGTTGAATTCTTTCGTTGTTGTAGAAA
>JAFVWD010000215.1 GCA_017501865.1 Clostridia bacterium
GCAAAAAAAGACAACCACTCGTGAGTGGTTGCCCGAGATTGTAATGCGGTGCTAAACTTTCAGTGCCCCTTTGAGGGGCTAAGCCAGTATTCGCCCCTTATAGGGGCAGAGCAAACCACCAGTTTACTGGTGGTTATGATTATGGAGGAAGAATGGTACACCAGTATAAACTTAACGGATATAATATTGTTCTTGACACATGCAGCGGCTCGGTTCATGTGGTTGATGATATAGCATACGATATAATTTCACTCTGTAAATCAAAAACCCCGGAGGAAATTACTGAGATGCTGATTGCAAAATACCCCGAGGAAGGTCTTACCGCTGAAGATATTTCAGAGTGCCTTGAGGCTGTTAAAAGTCTTGAAGAAAACAAAAAGCTTTTTACACCGGATAACTATGAAGATATGGCTTTTGATTTCAAAAACAGAAATACAGTTTTAAAGGCTATGTGTCTTCATGTGGCTCACACATGCAATCTCAATTGTGAATACTGCTTTGCGAGTCAGGGTAAGTATCACGGGGAAAGAGCATTAATGGATTTTGAAACAGGTAAAAAGGCGCTGGATTTTCTTATAGCAAATTCAGGTACACGTCATAATCTTGAGGTTGACTTTTTCGGCGGAGAGCCTTTAATGAATTGGGGTGTAGTTAAAAAGCTTGTGGCATATGCAAGAGAGCAAGAGAAAATCTACAACAAAAACTTCCGCTTTACACTTACAACTAACGGAATTTTAATAGATGATGATGTAATTGAATTCTCAAATAAGGAAATGAGTAATGTTGTTTTGAGTCTTGATGGACGAAAAGAGGTTCATGACCGTCTGAGAAAGGATTATCTCGGTAAAGGAAGCTATGATATAATTGTTCCTAAATTTCAGGAATTTGTCAAACGCAGAGGTAATAAAAGCTATTATATGAGAGGTACATTCACTCATGCTAATACTGATTTTGTGAATGATATTATTCATATGGCAGATTTAGGTTTTACGGAATTGAGTATGGAGCCTGTTGTTTGTTCTCCGGACGATAAGAGCGCTTTGACAAAAGAAGATTTACCTGTTCTCTTTGAACAGTACGAGCTTCTCGCAAAAGAAATGCTGAAGCGACAGAAAAACGGCAAGCCGATTACATTCTATCATTATATGCTCGATTTGAAGCACGGTCCGTGTATTTATAAAAGAATTTCGGGTTGTGGTTCGGGTACTGAGTATGTTGCAGTTACTCCTAATGGCGATATTTACCCTTGCCACCAATTTGTAGGTGATTCTAAATATCTTCTCGGGAATATTTATGATGGTATTACAAACACGGAGGTTCAGAATGAATTTAAGCTTTGTAATGCTTATGCACGACCTGATTGTAAGGATTGCTGGGCAAAGCTTTACTGTTCAGGCGGTTGTGCTGCCAACTCTTACCATGCAACAGGGAAAATTACAGGTGTTTACGAGTATGGCTGTGAGCTCTTTAAGAAGCGTATAGAATGTGCAGTTATGATGAAGGTTGCAGAAGCTGAAGGGAACTGATTCTATGGAAACACCTATTATAGACTTTATAAAAAAATATAATGAAGCTAAAACGGCACGGTTTCATATGCCGGGTCATAAGGGTGTATCTTTTTTAGGCTTTGAAAATATTGATATAACTGAAATTAAAGGGGCAGATGATTTATCCTGCCCCACAGGCATTATAAAGCAGAGCGAGGAAAATGCCTCAGGGCTTTTTAAAACTAAATGCACGGTGTTTTCGGTAGGTGGTTCTACACAGTCTGTAAATGCAATGCTTTTTCTTGCGTACAGTGTAAGAGATAAAAGCGGAAATCCTGTTGTTTTAGCTGCAAGAAATGCACATAAATCATTTGTATTTGCCGTGGCTAAAATAGGCGCTGAGGTAGAGTGGCTGTATCCTGAAAAAAGCAACAGCCTGTGTTCAGCTGTAATAACAGCTGAAGTGCTTGAAAATAAATTAAAGCAAATGAAGACTAAACCGTTTGCAGTTTATATAACAACACCGGATTATCTTGGCAATGTTACAGATGTAAAATCACTGTCTGAGGTTTGTCGCAAATATAATATTCCTCTTCTTGCAGATAATGCACACGGCGCATATTCAGCATTTTTAAATGAGCCCTTTCATCCGGTTCAGAATGGTGCTGATTTGTGTTGCGATTCTGCTCATAAAACACTTCCTGCTATTACAGGATGCGGGTATCTTCATATTGAGAAGAATGATTATTTCGGCTTCAGCAAAAAGGCTCACAATGCTATGACCGTTTTCGGTACAAGCAGTCCGTCGTACTTGTTGCTTCAGTCTCTCGATTTGTGTAATAAATACATTTATGAGAAGATAGAAGACGATTTACTCGAATGCTCTGAGAAAGTAAAGTTAATTAATCGCTTACTCAATGCAAAGAATATAAAAAATATTTCTTGTGAGCCGATTAAAATCACGATGGATTTTTCAACGGTTCAAAGTAATAATTTCGATTTTGCTGAGCATTTCAGAAGCTATAATATTGAATTTGAATATTCTGACAAAAATTACATTGTGTTTATGGCATCTGCATATAATTCAGCTGATGATTTCAATAAATTGGCAAGCGCTGTGAATTCCTTGCCTGAGTTTTCACAAAGTACTGTGACGAGCTTGTTTGACTTTGTTAAAGGTGAACAGGTGATGAGTGTGCGTGATGCTGTTTTTGCCGATTCGGAGGAAATACCTGTTGAAGATGCGGTTGGTAGAGTTTGTGGCGCACCCACAGTTTCGTGTCCGCCCGCAATACCGATTGTGGTAAGCGGTGAGAAGATTACTGAGGAGCACATAGCTTTACTGAAATATTATGATAAAACACATATAAGAGTAGTAATATAAAAGGGAGCCTGCAGGAATAATACCTGCAAGCTCCCTTTATGTTTACGCCTCTTGTAAAATTGCTTTTCTTAAAATCAATTGTGCATCATCTGCTGTTAAAGCTCCGTCAAAGTCAATATCTGCAAAAAACATTTTTGAATTATCAAATACATCAAGCTTCGCATATGCTCTGAGGACAATCCTTGCATCGGCGGTTGTTACTTTGCTGTCGTTGTTTACATCGCCGAACTTTATTGTTTCCTTCTGATCAATTAAGTAGGGGTCTACACCTGCTTCGGCAGCATAAATCAATGCCGGTGTACAGGTTGAATAACACGAAAGAGAAAAGCTTTCTGCGTGAGAAAAATCAATATCGTTCCTTAAAGCAAAAGCATATCTGCCTATAGCGGTAACATTCTGAGGTATTGTTACGGAAACAAGTAAAGGACAATTTTCAAATGCGTAGCTCGAAATTTCTAACCTACCGTTGCCGAAGGTTACACCTTCAAGCAATTCATTGTTGGAAAAGGCACTTATACCTATGAAATTTAAAGAGTTAGGAAAAACAAGACTTGCTATGCTTATACAGTTTGAGAAAGCATAATCACCGATTGTTTTTAATGAAATCCTCGGGAAGGTAACTGTTGAGAGTAGCTCGCAGTCAGAAAAGGCACGTTTCGGAATAACTGTCAGAGAAGCCCCACAGTTAACAGTTGTAAGTGATTTGCACCCGTAAAAGGCAAATTCACCTATTGTTTCGACATTGTTTAAGTGGATGCTTGTAAGTGACTCGCAAAGGTTAAAACAGTTATTGCCGAGAGTTTTGACATTTTTTCCTATAGTGACAGAAGTTATGTTTTTACAGCTGTAAAATGCCATATTTCCTATTGATGTTACTGAATCGGGAATAACCACCTTTTTTAAAGATGCTTTGCCTTTAAAGACGTTATCTCCTATAGCGGTAACTGTATGACCGTTAATTGTTTCAGGTATGTTTAATTCTGTAGTATGAAGATTACTGTATGCGGTAATGGTAACGGTATTGTCACTATTTACTTCGTACCCGTAGTTTTCATAAACTGCGGCTAAACACAATGGTGAAATCATAACAGTCACAGCGATTGCAAGAAAAAATGAAATAAACTTTTTCATAATACACTCCGAAATTTTTTTGTAAAGTTATTATACTACAAAAAAATTAGTTTGTATATGAAATTTTAAAATTTTAAAATAAAATAGAATAATTATACATATTTTGAAAAAATCTATTGAAATTATTACGAGTATAGTGTATAATTTCTGCACAACTTAAAAGTTGAAAAGAAATTTTAGAGAGGTTTTAGAAATGAAAAAGTTTTTAAAAATAGCTTCAATCGTACTTGTAATTGCATTAATTGGTGTTTTTGCTGCTTGTGGCGGTAGCGGTGATGCTGAGACTCCTGAACAGGAAGCAAAAGAGACTATTAAAATTGGTGTTCAGACAAACACAACAGGTGATATTTATTCATCAGGCGATTTTGGTGAAGATGCAGTTGTTCGTTATGATAACGGTGCTCTTGCAGTTGAAGCACTTAAGAACAAAAAGGTTGATATTGTTATTATCGACAATGAACCTGCAAAGGCTTATGTTGCAGCAAACACAGGTCTTAAAATTCTTGAAACAGAATACACAGAAGAAGATTATGCTATCTGCTTCCAAAAGGGTAACACAGAGCTTAAGGATGCAGTAGACGGTGCTCTTAAAGAGCTTATTGAAGATGGTTCTGTTAAAAAGATTGTTGATAAGTACATAAACTCAGGTGAGGCAGCAGAGGAGCTTGCAGGTGTTGCTATTGAAGCAGTAGACACAGACAAGCCAAACCTTGTAATGGCTACAAACGCAGAATTCCCTCCATATGAATATATTGAAGGCGACAAATACCTCGGTATTGACGTAGAGGTTGCTCAGATTATTGCTGACAAATTAGGCTATGACCTTATTATTGAAAATGTTGCTTTTGATTCAATTATCCCGGGTGTTCAGGCAGGCAAGTATGATATGGGTATGGCTGGTATGACAGTTACACCTGACAGACTTGAAAGTGTTGAATTCTCAACATCATACGCAAAAGGTATTCAAGCTATTATCGTAAGAGAAGACAGCAAAATTCAGGCTAAAGAAGATCTTAAGCCATTCTATGTTCCTGCTGAATAATTAATTCGCACAGACATTCAGGGCGGAGTAAATCCGCCCTGTTTTTAAGTTTTATGTTTTTGTTTAATAAATTTTGAAAGGAGTGTATCTGATGTCAGTAATTATGAACTTTATAGCAGAGTTTAAGCGAGTAATGTTAGATGGTGCTCGTTTTGACTTGATTCTTGTCGGTCTTAAAAATACTTTCATTATTACACTCGGCGCATTGGCAATTGGTATTATAATTGGTATTGTTGTTGCTGCTGTGCGTACTTCATTTGATAAAAATAAGGAGTCAATGAAGTTACGCGGCGGTGTAGGCTATTATGTGCTTGCTTTTTTCAATGCTGTATGTAAATTTTATCTTACAGTAACCCGTGGTACTCCTGTGGTAGTTCAGCTTATGATTTGCTACTTTGTAATTTTTGCCCTTGCAGATGATGGTATTCCTGTTGCTATATTTGCATTTGGTTTCAATTCAGGTGCGTACGTAGCAGAAATTTTCAGAGCAGGTATTATGTCTGTTGACAACGGGCAGTTCGAAGCAGGCAGAAGCTTAGGATTCAACTATTTTCAGACAATGCGTTACATAGTTATTCCACAGATGTTCAAGGCAGTTTTACCTACCCTTTGTAATGAGTTTATTGCACTCCTGAAAGAAACCTCGGTTGCAGGTTATGTTGGTGTTACTGACTTAACTAAGGCAGGTAATACAATTGCAGGCAGAATGTATTCATATTTTATTCCGCTTCTTACAGTTGCAGTAATTTATCTTGTAATGGTACTTATTCTTTCTTCACTTGTAGGAAAGCTCGAAAGGAGGCTTCGTAAGAGTGAGCGATAATGCATTAATTAAAGTCAGTAATCTAAAAAAACACTATAATGGTGGCGAAGTTAAAGCTCTTGACGGAGTTAACTGCGAGATTCAGAAGGGCGAGGTCGTAGTTGTTATAGGTCCTTCAGGCAGCGGTAAATCTACTTTCTTACGTTCATTAAATCTTTTAGAGATTCCGACAGATGGGCAAATTGTGTTTAACGGTGCCGATATTACTGCACCAAAAACAAATATAAATAAGCATCGTCAGAAAATGGGAATGGTTTTCCAGCATTTTAATTTATTTCCGAATATGACAGTTCTCGGTAATATGACAAGTGCACCTGTGAAAATTCTCAAAAAGCCTAAGTCTGAAGCAGAAGAAAAAGCTCTTGAGCTTCTTGACAGAGTAGGCTTGAAAGACAGGGCAGATGCTTACCCGAGTCAGCTTTCAGGCGGGCAGAAGCAGAGGGTTGCAATTGTGAGAGCGCTTTGTATGGAGCCTGAGGTTATGTTGTTTGATGAACCTACATCTGCACTTGACCCTGAAATGGTTGGGGAAGTTCTTGATGTTATGAAAAATCTTGCTTCACAGGGTATGACAATGGTCGTTGTTACTCACGAAATGGGATTTGCAAAAGAGGTTGGTTCAAGGGTTATATTCTTTGATGAGGGAATTATACAGGAAGAAGGAACTCCTGAAGAAATTTTCCAAAATCCAAAAAGTGAAAGACTTAAAAGCTTCTTGAGCAAAGTTTTAATTTAAAAATACAAGGGTTGTAAAACGATAGTTTTTTACAACCCTGTTTTTTGTTTTGCACCTTGATTTATTATTTAATGAATGGTATTATTTAATGTGTTATAAAAAGTTTAAAAGGAGTTTTTATGATGGGAAAAATTCTCAGAGCTATTTCTCTTGTAACAGTAATTTCTACACTTTTTGTATTTGCTTCCTGTAAACAGGAGCCGACTGTTGAGGAGACTACAACAGAACCGGAAACAGTTGAGGCTACAGAGCTTACTACAGAGAGCGAAGCAGAGACTACTACCGAAAAAGTAAAGGCTACTCTTATTGCAAGTGTTGGTGTCGGACCTGATTGTGTTCCTTATAAATATAAAAACGGTGATAACATAGAGGGCATTAATATTGACATTATGAATGCTTTGGCTGAAAAGCTTGGTATGACCTTGAAAATTGCAGAAACAGACAGC
>JAFVWD010000216.1 GCA_017501865.1 Clostridia bacterium
ATTAAAGTATTTACAACACCTATTGAAATAAGTGTTTTACGGTATTGCTTTATTCTTGCAAATGAAATCATTAAAAGCACAACAAAAATCATTAAAAAGCTGAAGAATGCACTCATCGGGTCAGGCTCTCTGTTATAATCTGCCGACATTACCCACAATCCAAGCGGTAAGCACAAATAATTCATAATTCCGATAAAAATAAACGCAATTATACTAAAAGCTTTTTTCTCCATATAAAGCTCTTCAAATTCATTGAAAATAAAATTTTTATCTTCCTCTTTTGTTCCGAAATCTTCTATTGCTTTATCTACACTTTCTGTTTCATTGTAACCTATTTCCATATAATAATCAGCTTTATCCATAATATGGCAGCTGAGCTCATCTTTTAGCATTTCTGCCTTCTTCTTCGGAATATTTTTTGGTACGAAAGCATCTACGAAATCTGCAATTTTATTCATAACATCACCCCCGTGTTAAGCCAAAGACGGTTTAACATCTATAACCTTTCTTACGGCGGTGGTGTATGAGTTCCATTCTTCCTTTACTTCACTAAGCTGTTTTTGTCCCTTTTTTGTTATTTTATAATATTTTCTTTTTCTCCCCTGAGCTTCAACAATGTAAGATTTTACATAGCCGTTAGTTTCAAAATTGTGAAGAATTGGGTAAAGTGTACCCTCCTTGAACATAAAGGTATTATCACTTTTTTCGGCAATGCGTTTTATTATCATATAGCCGTAAAGGTCTTCCTTTTCAAGCACAGACAAAACAAGCATTGCACTACTGCCTTTAGTAAGTTCTTTTTTAATATCCATACATAATCCTCCTTAGTACGGGTAAAAGCATTACTTTCAGGCAGGTCAAACATCTCCCTTTCCCCTGCCATTTAAGATACATCAGAATACTTTTACCGCAAAACAATATACATAGAACCGCTATGCCTCGCTGTTCTATGTATAGAATATCATACAAACGGAATGTTGTCAAACGGGAAATGTGTAGGCTGTTTCAGAAAGTGTTTTTACTCCTTATTTTCACACGCATATACAATATGCTCATCAAAATCATCATATTCCTTGTCTTCAAGAAAAACAGCTGAATCCGTATAATTTTCTATTAACCAAAGATATTGATTCCCCTCATCATCTTCAAATAACTGCACCTTATTGCCTTCAACTGCCTGCTCAAAATTTGAAAGACCGTCTGTACGCGTATCCTGAAATACCGTTGCACCGAAAAGAACAACAGGCTCAGCATCCTCAGGCAATTCATCAATTCTGACATAAACATCATCGTAATACGTTATAGTGGAATAATCCGGTGAAAGTAAATACGGTTGATTCGTATCAACAAACAAAATTCCTTCTGCAATAGTGATTATTATGCTGAGAAGCACAACTAACGGAATTGCTATAAGACAACCGCTAAGGCAACCTAATTTTTTACCACCATTTCTCTTTTCAGTTTTCTCTTTATAATAATCAGCATTAATAATATTCTTTTTTATTATATGCGGCTTACAAACATGCCTGAAATACATCCCTCTTAACGGGTATGAAACGAGCATTAAAATAAAACCTGCTCCTAAGTCAGAAACCAATCCTAATTTTTTATATTTTTTTATTACCTCTTTACTATTTTTGCCTTTTGCTTCAATTAATTCGACTTGTACCTTTTCCTCACATACAATTTTAGGGTAAACAATTATAAATTCCTGATTCATCCAGGTTTTATCACCCAAATCAAACCCGTCAATTTCAATAACAATCATCGTATCAGGTGTAATATCCGAAATTTTATATGTACAATCTGTTTGCAGAATTAATCCTGTAACCTCGGTCATAGATTTTTTAAACAGCTTAGCCGCCATTCTTTCTTTTAAATTACAAACATCACATTTTATTTCTTCAAGGTCTTTATCTCTGATTAATTCTCCTGTAATTTTAAGCAGAATTGAATCGGTTTCTTCTTCAATTTCTATCCATTTGCTTTCATCAATTTCTATTAACTCAGATTTACCGTTCACTTCAATTTGCATAATAGAACAAAAATTGTTTGCAAGACAAATTCGCTTTACTCCATCCTTACTTGCAGAAAAAATATCTTCAATTGATGTATCCAGGGCAAGTGCTAATTTTTCAAAAGCTTCTATTCTGGGAAATGCCTGCCCGTTTTCCCACTTTGAAATTGATTTATCAGATACATCTAACATCCCGGCAAGCTCAGTCTGTGTGAGGTTTTTACCTTCTCTCAGTTTACAAATATAGTTACCAAACTTGTACATATTCACTTCTATCACCTCATCACTTATTGTACTGATTTCCTTGTCTTTTGCAAGAAAAAATGGGTAGAATTTAATTAGAAATAGAAAAAGTACCCCTTTGAGGCACACTCCGTAAAAAAGTGTACCTCAGTATATCCGGAGCTGGTTAGAAGCCAAAAGAAAAAAGACAGATACTCGTTGCAAGAATCTGTCTTTTTTGGAGCTCGTGTACGAAAAAATGATCGAAAACCGAAGTTTGCTTAGTATAACAACATTTTTAATTTTGTTATGGATGTTCTATAATTTCTGTAACAGCCCAAATTCCTTTGGCATCTTTTTCGACTTTCCAAAGGGAAGGTACTCTCCAGCTACCATAATCTGTTTCACCATCTGAATTAATTCCTTTTTGAGAATAATACACCCATATATATCCCTCGTTATCATCCAGGTGTACTGACCAAAGCTTAAGTGAATATTTCGTTTTAACCGTTTCAGGATAAATATCTGTTGAAGATGCATACATTGAAAGTTCGCCATACTTTTTATCGTTTTCATCTTCCGAATGACTACAGTCACTAAATGCTTCTTTAGCTAAATCCATAACCTCTCTGACAGCTGCTCGATCCCAAGGAGTGCCGATATACATAACCTGTTTTATTTGTTCATTATTGTAAAAATTTTGCATATAGTCCGGAAATGCAAGCAATCTATAAACCGGGAAATTAATAACAAGTATTATAAGTAAGACGAGCGCGGAAAAAAATCCAACTTTCTTTTTCATATAAATACTCCTTTGTTAATTGTTATAAAAATGCTATCATATATCTACTCCAATTACAAGAAAAAATCTTAATCTTAAGAAAATTGTAAGAAATACGAACCTACGACAACGGCGGTCAGAAATATGGTCGTGTTACTTCGCTCTTAGCTCGTATCACTCTGTATTTCTTCCTCTCGAAACCCAGCCTGCATCTGACACCGGCAGTGGAAGGGGTCACACAGTTAACAGCATCGGCTGTCAACCTTGAATTGTCTTAGTTTAAGTTCTTTTTAAAGTAAAAAATAAAGGATACCAAATGGTATCCTTTATTTTTGTGTTTCCAGGACGGATTGACACCCTCTGCAAATGCATTTACTTTTTTCAATACATATAATAAAAATTTCAGAAATACTTCTTGTTATCTTTATATATTCAGTTGGTGTCATTTTATAAAACCTTTTAAACACCGTTATGAAATATGTCTGAGATGAGAATCCGGCTTCGGTACATATATCTTTTTCGTTAACACCTTTGAGTAATAAGATTTTAGCTTTTTCAAGCTTCTGTCTTAAAATATATGTGCTAAGATTTTCATCCATTTCCTTTTTAAATATCTGAGATAAATAATCTGCTGAAATTCCGCAATAGTTTGCTACAGAAGACACACTAATTTTTTGAGAGAGATTTTCATTTATATATTTTATGCAATTTCTTATATGTGGTGAAAACTCAGGCTGTTTTTTGTTTCTTTTTACATTCTCTGTTAACTTGATAATTTCAACACCTAAACACATAAATATTTCATTTTTATCAGTCAGTTTATCAATTGTTTTGATTACTCTGTCTGAAAATTCATAGGCTTTTGTTTCATTAAGTCCACCTTGAATAGCATATCGGGTTGCCAAAGTAATTGTACTGACTGCCATATACTTGTGTTGCATAAGTTCATCATCAGACATTCGACCCATAACGATAATAGAATCAAGATTTTTAAGTTGTGTTATCAGGGATTCAATATCACCTTGTTGAACACAAGATAACAATCGTATTTCAGCACTATACGGAGTATGCTTTTCATCAAAGGCATTTTTATTCTCGATGGTCTTAACGGTTACAAGTTCACCTATGTTCATTAAATCACATCTTTTCTTTCAGCTTTTTCATTTCTTTTTTCAGACGGTTATTACATAAAACTTCCCAAAGCGGCATAATCAAACCACCACCCAAACGGCAATGTGCCTCATTCATTGCACCGTAATACGCAACTCTGAAATCTGCATATTCGGATAATTTATATTTTTCTTTGTATGTCTTATATAAACCATAAGCATCGCCCCACATATTACGAAGCTGGAATAAATCGTATTCTCTATCTGCCCACATACAAGCACAAGGGTCAATAAAAGCATTAAGCTTTAAGGTTTTGGGGTCTGCCATAATATTCATTATATTGAGGTCACTGTGAATGAGTACAGGTTTCCTGTTTTCTTGGGGCAAACTGTTGAAAAGATCTGTTGCTTCTATAAGGAGTTGCAATTTTTTCTTACTGAACTTTCCGTTATCTGATAATTCTCTCAATGCAGCGAGCCAAGGTTCCTGCTTTTCTTTTCTGTAGTATTCGTACCAACTATCATAAACAGGATTATCCAAAGGCCCAAACTTGTCATTTGTTACGCTATGCCATTGG
>JAFVWD010000217.1 GCA_017501865.1 Clostridia bacterium
AGCCCTCCAACGCCGTGTTTTCCTTTATTTATAAGGGTTTCTCATATCAATTACCCTTTTACCCTTTCAATCGTAATTCTTGCATTTTTTGAAACTCATTTACTTTTGCACGGAAATATGCTATAATATAAACAGTTCGATAAACTTGAATTTGACAAAGGAGAGTGATTGTATGAAAAAGTTGATAGCATTACTTTTAACATTGGTCTGTGTACTGGGTTTAACTGCATGTTCCGAAGTCGAAGAAAAGAAATTTGAAAATCAAGTTTTATCCTTGTCTTTTGAATTGAACGGAAAAACTTATACATATAACATCGAATACGATTCGGACAACATCATCGTAAAAGTTGATAACACCGATTATTATGAATTTTTGGAAGATGGCGAACTCATTACCGATGTTACCATCTTAGATACCGAACTTACTGATTATTTCGTGAGAAATGGTGGCACATCCAATAAATAAATAGGAATTTGACAAAGGAGTGTGATTGTATGAAAAAGAAAGTATTTATCATTTTAGGCATCGTTGTCCTTTTGTTAGTAACTGCTGCTTTGGTTACCAGTTATGCAGATAGTGCCAGAGTGAGAAATTCAGTTGAACCTGTACACACCATTAAAATCGTTTCCGAGGATGGTTGCAAAGTTACATATTGGGGGTTAGGGTACAAAGTTATCAGATACCCAAGTGTAAGTCCTAACGAACCATACAAGAACAATCGCGGGGTTAAGTATGGTGGTTGGTTTATGAATTATGAACTGCCTGTAGGAATAACAAAAGAAGAAGCGGTAAAAATTGCTCAAAATGACATAAATGAAATTGAAAAAACCACCATCATAAACTTTGAAAATCCAACTGTTGAAGAATTGGTATTGGACGAAAAAGTATCATTTTACTTGTTCAATGCCAATGAAGATGTTGAAGGTAAAAAGGTATATAGAATAACTTTCAATACAGAACAAGATGGTTTGTTAGGTCCAATAGTTTATTATGTTGACAAAGATAATGGTCAACTTTTGGGACTTGATTATAGAGAATAATTATAGGTTAGTTAATCAAATTCCAATATGTCAAATAGAACGAAAGATGTGAGAGTTCATTCTCTCACATCTTTTTTGTTTTCGTTGATTTCCTGTTGCAACGTTTCACATAATGCCTGTATATCAAGTTCAACGGCATTTCTTTTTTGCTCTAAATCGTAAAGTGTCTCGTTCATATTGTGTCGCTCCTTTCCGTTTTCTTCACAATAAATATGATTGATATTTCTTGTGAATAGCGGTCTGCAAGACCTTACTGATTTAGTATAAATCGTAGTAAGTCATATTTCTGCGAAATAAAATCTGTTTTTCCATACTGATTTTGTAGAGCAGAGATATGACCGAACGGAAAAGCACCGAATCCCTGTGTGCTTTGCAGTAAGGTTAACGGCAGCACCTTTCCTTTCGTGTGTGTTGCCGTTCCTTTGCTCTCGCATATCAAGAGCAAAGGGGGATTTTGTGATGAGCAATTATGCGATAATGCGATTTGCAAAATACAAGGTGGGTTCGGTTGCGAACATAGAGCGACACCAAAAACACAGGGAGCGACTACGAAACAGAAAACACCCTGAACGAGAAAACGAAAACCATACTTGGCAAAGGGGTGAGCAAACAATGACACGAACCATTAAAAAGGCAATCAAAGAGCAAGAGCGAACAACCGGCAAGAAAGTTCGTAAAGATGCGAATGTGCTTTGTGAGTTGGTTTTGACTTTCTCGCCCGAAATGGAAGATAAAATCAATTTGCCCGAATGGGTAAAGGCAAACTTTGCTTGGGTTCGTGATACCTTTGGAAAAGGTAAAATGATACGGGCAGATTTAAATAGAGATGAGGCAACCTGTCATCTGCATTGTTTTGTGATTATGACAGATGAGCAAGGCAAGTTTAATTCATCAAGGTTTTTCAATAAGAAAAGTCAAGTCATTGCATTACAAGACAGTTATGCAGAGGCAATGTCGCCCTTTGGTCTTGTTCGTGGGGAAAGCAAAGAACAGACAGGTGCAAGACACCAAACACTACAAGAATGGCGACAGGTAGAGTGTGAGAGGTTGGAAAAGGAACTCCAAGAAATGACCGAGGGTATTTTCGCAGAAGAAAAGGAAATCAACACGCATACCCTCGGAAACGATATTTTTGATGATTTGAGGTAATATGCCGTATGAACGATTTTGAAAAAGAGTGCAAACGGTGTAATGTTGAGAAATGGAAAAAGGCACTCCGTATTGCAGAAATACGAAAAGAAACAAACTGCACCTATGAACAGGCAGAGCAAATATATATAAATGAAAAAGAGATACAGGAAACATAAAATCCTGTATCTCTTTTCTTATAGCATACCAAAATGTTTGAAAGCATCTTCTATTGCTTTTTCTTTTTCTGGTGGGCAGTTTGGAACTCTGTGTCCCTCTTTGCCTTTGTTGTAGTTTTCCCTTTTCTCAAAACCGTGTTTTTCTTTGATTTGTGCGATATTGAGAGAGGTAACATTCAAACCGTACTTGTCCTTGATATATGCTTTTATTTCTGGATAAGTTGCGGTGGTTCTGGTGGTTTTGGGTAGGTCTTGCACATTTACATCCAAGTAGATATGTTCATCAACCTTTTGCCGACTTAAAAGTGCTACCGTCTCCACATGGCTTGTTCTCGGGAACATATCGACAGGTGTCACTTTTTTTGTTTCATAGCCGAGTGTTAACAATCTTCCGGCATCACGAGCCAGGGTTGCAGGGTCACATGAAACATAAACTATTCTTTCAGGGCCGATTTCTGCAACCGTTTTTAAAAGCTCTTCTGAGCACCCTTTTCTCGGTGGGTCAAGAATTACAACCTTTGGGGTGATATTTCGTTGTTGAAGCTCTTTAACAGCATCTTTTGCATCACCGCAAATAAATTCTGCATTAGTAATTCCGTTGAGTTCTGCGTTTAATTTTGCATCCTCTATAGCATCCGGAATAATTTCAACACCTATTAATGATTTTGCTTCCTTTGCCATAGAAAGACCGATTGTTCCTGTACCGCAGTAAAGGTCTAAAAAGTCATCGTTTGGGGTTAGCGAAGCATACTCCTTTGCTTTATTGTAAAGTAATTCTGCGGTGTCGTGATTTACCTGATAAAACGAGAGGGGCGAAAGCTTTACCTTTACTCCGCAGAGAATATCTGTAATAAATCCGTCACCAAAAAGAGTTTCACATTCATTTCCGAGAACTACATTAGTTTTCTCTTTGTTTTTATTTAAAATGAGTGTTTTGAAACCGTCTATAGATTTTAAATTTTCAATAAGCTCTGCGCTGTTTTTCAGTGTATCTCCGTTTATTACAACGCAAACCATAATTTCATTTGTTTTAAATGCTTTTCTTAAATAAATATGTCGTATTAAGCCTACGTGTAATTCTTCGCTATAAACGGGAATGTTGTTGTTATTTATGAATTTTCTGAATATTTCAACTATTTCTCCGAATTCTTCGGGCTGCAGTAAACAGTCGTCGCCGTCAATTACGCGGTGGCTTTTTTTGGCATAGAACCCTATTTTTAAAATACCGTTTTCTCTTCTTACAGGATACTGTGCTTTGTTTCTGTAGCGCGTTGTGTCAGCGGAAGCAATTATTTCTTCAAAATCAGGCTCCAAATGAGCTATTCTCAGAAATGCATCTTTAACCTTTTCTGCTTTTAACTGTGCCTCAGCTTCATATTTTAAATGCGAAAAGGAGCATCCCCCACAGTATCTGAAGTGCTCACATTCAGGAATAATTCTGTCCTTAGAGGGTTTTATTATTTTCATTGCCTTACCAACAGCATAGTTTTTCTTTGCTTTTATTATGTGGCATTTTATGACATCATTTTTAGCGGTATTTTCTACAAATACCGCTATACCGTCTTTTTTACCTACACCGTTGCCTTCGCTTGTGTAGCCTGTTATTGTTAAATCAAAATCATCGTTTTTCTTAATCGTTGCTTTACTTACTCTAAATTTAAAACAGTCTCTTTATATTCTTCATAAGTTAAAAATGTATTAATTATCGGCAAGAGCTTGTTTGCGGAAAGTAATTCAGGTAAATCAAGAGCTTCTAAAAAGGCTCTTCTTTTAGCACAACTGTCATCTCTTCCTGAAAGACCGTCTACATATAAATCGGTTTTGGTGACTAACCGTCTTTTTGTTTCTTCTGTTTCTTCTGCTGTGACACCGGCTTTTTTCAAAGCCTCAAGAAGCTTGTCTTTAGGAATGCCTTCTACACCTAATTTTCCTTCTTTTGAGCTTTCGGTTTTTCTTTTTTCTTTTCCGAAAATATCAGGTATATATGCGTGCTTTATTTCCTCATTGGGAACCATTCCGCCGATGAATGACCTTATTTTGAAGCCTGCGGAATCGCTGTCAGTTAAAACAAGCAAGCCTTTTGTTTTTGCTAAACGTCTTATGAGCTTTTGTTTTTCTTTATCATTGAAAATGGCAAAACCGTCTGTTTCAATAATAACTGTATCGAGTATTGATGAAAGCTTGATTTTATCATATTTACCTTCAACAATAACAACTCTGTCTGTTTTTATCATTATAACGTTCCTTTAAAGTCTTAATAATTTTAAAATTAATTCTTCGAGAATCTGTTTACCGTCCTGAGAAGTGCTTTTTATTCTTCTGTCAGCATCAGAAAGCGCATCTAATGCAACATGGAATTGTGATATAGTGTAGCGGGCACCGTCTCTGGCGGCATTTGTAATAACAAATTCTTTTCCCTTGTATGAGGAAGGGAATATGTCAGCAAGCTCTCTTGGTTGAATTCCTTTTTCTTTAATGGCGCATGCTCTGTACATATCTACATAAGCTTTTGAGAGAGTTGCTAAAATTACGTGGGGCTCCTCACGCAATTTGAAAAGATTATTTAAAGTAGCATAAGCTTTGTCAGCTTCGCCGTTTACAATATCTCGTGAAAGAGAAAATATTTTTGCCTCTGTTGAGATTATGACAGTTTTGTCAATGTTTTCTCGTGTTACCTTACCGGAGCCTGTAAAGGCGCAAACCTTGTCAAACTCGTTTCGTAGTGTGCTGAAGTCAGTTCCGACGAGATTTATAAGGTATACGGCATCTTCACGTGAAATTTCGCAATTCTTTTTTGAAGCGGAGTCAACAAGGAGCTTTGTGAGAGCCGGAACAGAACGCTTTTCTATTTTTACATTTATACCAATATCGTTAATGTATTTTAAGGTTTTGTCCCATTTGGTATCCTTTTCATCGACTTCAATTGTATCGCACCAGAATATCAGAATTGAAGTTTCGGGAATATCCTTTAAAATACTGTCTAAATCCTCGTTGAGCTTCAAGCGGTTTCCCTGCTTGTTCCATTGTTGTGTAAAGGGGAAATCCTTTACAAGAGTGCAGGTGTATTCACTCATCATAGGGAAGGTAGAGACGCAGTCAGCAAGCTCATTTAAAGTAAGCTCTTTCCCGTCGAGATTATGAAAATCGAAATCTTTGAAGTCCTTTTCAATTGTTTTGTTTATTATTTGGTTAACATAATGCTGTTTCAAGTAATTTTCATTGCCGTATATTAAATAAACCCTGCTGAATTCCGAAGCTTTAATTTGCTTTTTTAATTCATCCTCGCCGTAATATGCCATTTTCTCACCGTCCTAAATATTGAGAGTAATATCGCCTGAAGAGGTTCTGAAGAAATTCTCTGAATAAATACGCCCTGTTTTGTCGTTCTTATCTATATTGTTATCATAAGCAGAGCAGACTATAAGAGTGTCGACAGGTACCGAATAGTCTGCGGGCACTTTTTCAGAGATGATTAAAACATCAATTCCACCGGCTTCTTTTGCAATGAGATGTAAATCATTGTAATCAGAGAATGAAATTGCTATTGTTTTATTATTGAAATTTATTATAGCACAATTCTTGCCGTATGTGTCAATAATTTGTATATTTATTTCTTTTTGGAAAGAGTAATTGAAATTGCTTGAGATTTCTGCATTATCAAATGCATTTGTTTCAAATTTGTAAGCAATGCTTTTTACAAATTTTGTTGTCATTGTCTGAGTTATGTTAAATTTTTCGGTTATAGTTTCAATACTTTGCAGATTGTTGCCGTTAAAGGATGTTATTGCGAGCAAATCTATTTTATCATTAG
>JAFVWD010000218.1 GCA_017501865.1 Clostridia bacterium
ACAGTTAATCTTAAAAGTCCTGTTATTATAAACAGCACAACAGGTGTTGCAGCTCAGATAATATTAGAGCAGGATTACCCCGTAAGACAACCTATTTTAGAGGGGGATAATTAATATGTTATTATTAACCCGCAAGGAAGGCGAATCTTTAATAATTGAAGTTGAAGGTCTTAAAGAGCCGATTGAACTTAAAATAGTAGATATTAATAATCAGGTAAAGGTAGGCGTTACCGCTCCGAAGGAATGTAAAATCTGGCGCGAGGAATTGTATCAGACAATTCAGGTGAATCGTCAGGCGGCAGCTGCAGAATTACCTAAAGATAATTTGAAATCTATGATGCTGAAGCTTAATAAATGAGATTAGGAAAGGGGTGTGTCGATATGTCACATTACGATGATGTTGTCGGTTACCTCCGAGAAAAAACAAGACTTCTTTCTGAAGTTGAAAGAATTACTGATTCAATGGCAGTTGTTCCACAGGAAGAATTGTTATCCTGCACAGAGAAACGTGGCAAGCTGGTAGAAGAAATCAAGTTGATTGATGATAAGCTCCGTGAGTTTGCAGGAATGGATAATGATATAAGAAGTGTTCTTAATAACAATTGCGAAAAAGATGATTTAACTCCGGAGCTTTCAAAGGTTTACGTTGAGGTTTTGGCAGTTAATGCAGTTTTGAACCGCATTAATAAAAATGATGATGTAATTAAAAACAGAATTGAGTACGAAAGAGAACGGTTGCTCAATAAAATTCAGACATTCAATCAGGGTGGCGAGGCTGCAACCCAGCGGTATTACAAGTCAATTCACGGAACAGGCGGGTTAACATCCGTAAACGTTTCAAGAGATATAAAAATATAAATTGTAACGATAAATTGCAAAAGGAGTTGTTTTTATGAGTAGTGTTAGTTCAGTAAGTTCAAACAACGGTTTCTCAGGTATGATTTCCGGTATGGATACCGATAGTTTAGTTGAAAAACTCCTCTCCGGTACTCAATCAAAAATAGATAAACAAAAAGGTTTGAGAACACAAACTGAATGGAAAATTGAGAATTATCGTGATGTAATTACTTCAATCAATAATTTCTCAAACAAGTATTTTGATACTTCTTATGGTGCAAGTACAAAAAATAATTTGTCTACATCTGCATTTTTTAATGCAATGACCTCTAAGGTTACAAGTGGTAGTGCAGTTAAAATTATATCTTCAGCAGCAGGTGCTTCTACAGAAGATATGAATATTATAGTAAAACAACTTGCATCTAAGGCAAAGCTCACATCTTCTGTTAATGTAAGTGGTGAGTCTGTTCTTAAGGGCGGCAGTGTTAATATTGATCAGATTAAGTCTGTAATTGATACAAATGGTGAGTTCACATTTACTCTCACATTAGACGGCGCACAGAAGGCTATTACCCTTAAAGCTGAAGACATTACAGGCGCAGATGGTAATATTACCGAGGATTCTGTGATAAGTGCTTTAGAAACTGAGATTTCTCAGAAATTCGGCGGATACGTTAAAGTAAATACAACTGAGGTTGATGGTGCTAAAAACGTAAGCTTAGCTCTTGATTTTAACGGCGAAGCAGGTCACGAATTAAGAATAACAGGTTTTAATTCAGGTGCTTTTGGTTTTGAACCGGGCGCTTCAACAAGAATAAGCACATCTTCAAAATTGAGCGAATTAGGCTTAACAGGCGACAGCTTTTCATTTGAAATTAATGGTGAGTCTTTCTCATTTACAAAAGATAATACTGTTGCAGATGTTATAAGTGCTATTAATAAGAGTGATGCAGGTGTTAAGCTTTCTTATTCTTCAATTTCTGATTCATTCTCAATGGAGGCTGTTGAATCAGGCTCAAAGTACGGTATAAGCATCAATGAGACTTCAGGCGATTTCTTATCTAAGATTTTCGGTGCAGATAAGTTTGAAAACGGTGCGCTTAAATCAGATGCAGTAGTTGCAGGTACAGATGCAATCGTTTCAATAAACGGAAATGAATTTTCAAGGACATCAAACAATTTCACAGTTGAAGGTGTTACATTACAGCTTACCTCTGTAAGTGCTCAGAAATATGATGCACAAGGTAATTCAATCGGATATGAAGAAACAACAGTTTCTACTGAGCGCGATACAGAAGCAGTATTTGAAGCTATTAAATCTTTTGTTGACGATTACAACAGTATGATTGAAAAGCTTAACGGTTATGTTTATGCTGAACCTACATACCGTAAATATGCTCCGCTTACAGATGCTCAGAGAGATGAAATGACTGAAAGTCAGATAGAAAAATGGGAAGAAAAATCTAAACAAGGTCTTCTCTACGGTGATTCTACAATCCGTACTTTCCTTCAGAATATGAGAACAGCTCTCTATTCTAAGTCAGCAACATCAAATATAGCTCTTTATGATATTGGTATTGAAACTTCAAGCAATATGGATGAAAGAGGAAAGCTCGTTATTGATGAGGATGCACTTAAAAAAGCTCTTGCAAATGATATGGAAGAGGTTGAAAAGTTGTTTGTTGGTACAAATGGCCTTGCAGATAAGCTTTCAGATATTATGGAACGCACCGCAAAAGTCAGCGCTGCAGATCCTGGTGAATTAGTTCGTATAGCAGGTGCTAAGGAGTCAAAAGTAACTCAGACAAACTCAACTCTTTTTGCAGAGCTTCAGAGAATAGAGTCAAGACTTTCTGTTCTTAATACAAGATATGACAAAGAAAAAGACAGATATTGGAAGCAGTTTAATGCTATGGAAACTATCATTTCTAACTATAGTTCACAAAGCGCATATCTTGGTCAACAATTTACCTATTGATTTTTTTGTAGAAATAGTATAAAATGAGGGTGTATTATGGTAAATAATCCGTACCAACAGTACTCACAGCAGTATAAACAACAGTCAATTATGTCTATGACTGCTGTAGAAATGCTTACCGCTTTGTATGATGGTGCAGTGAAGGAATTCGAATTAGCAAAGATTTCTAATGAGAAAAATGATATTTCCGGTATAAATGTCCATCTTCAGAAAGCACAGGCAATTTTCAGGTACTTAAGAGGTAATCTTGATTTTAAGTATGATATTTCAAAAAACCTTGACCAGCTTTACGAGTATTTCTTAAATGTTGCTATTCAGGCAAATATCAAAAAAGATTTTAGTGAAGTTGATGCAGTTATTACAATGATAACTGAGCTTCGCGACACTTATGTACAGGCTGATAAAATTGCTCGTACTACAGGCGGTGGCGCTTAATTGATTCATAGGAAAGCGATGCTTTCAAAAGGAGAACTTACATATGTTTTTCAATTCTTATAACTTTAAATTACTTGAGGCAGGTACTAACCTTTCTTGGAATAAGCAAGAGCTTCATATGCAAAATATTGCTAATGTTGAAACTCCAGGTTACAAGGCAAAATCACTCGATTTTGCTAATGTATTGAGCGAGGAGAGAAGAAACATTACCTCTTCAAACATTATTGAAGCAGAGGTTGTAGAAGATGAAACTGCTTCTACACGTTCTGACGGTAACAACGTGAATATGGAAAAAGAGAGCATTGAGCTTTATAAATCATATGCACAGTACAGCATGTTGCTTACAAAGGTTAAGTCAGAGTTTGACAAGTTCGGTTATGTATTGAACAGTAATATGAAATAAGGGTGATTAAAA
>JAFVWD010000219.1 GCA_017501865.1 Clostridia bacterium
ATCGGTTGTCACGCCAGTGGCACGGCCGAGTAGCTATGTGCGGATTGGATAAACGCTGAAAGCATCTAAGCGTGAAGCCATCTCCAAGATGAGATTTCCCATAACTTAAGTTAGTAAGACCCCTCAAGGACTATGAGGTTGATAGGCTGCGTGTGTAAGCATGGTGACATGTTCAGCTAAGCAGTACTAATAGGTCGAGGGCTTGACCATTTCGTTTGTTTCTTCGCTTTCCTTTATTCAGTTTTCAGGGTACATTAATGGCGGTGTGTGATTTACACACCGCCAACTTTATTTTTGTAGAAATTAAATATCACTATAAAATAATTTATAACCGAATTGAGTGTGTAAAACTTAGTTCGGTTGTTTATTATGTGTTGAATAATCTTTTTTCTCTTGACGAAAAACAAGTTGTTTATTATAATAAAAATGTGGATTAATTTTTTCAATTCAAGAGGTTATAAAGGAGATTTGCTAATGAAAAGAAGGTTTAGATTTAAATTAGCTTGTGTTTTATGTACTGTAATACTTTTTATGACTAATATCTCTGCAACAGCTTTTGCCGGATTAGATTACGAAACTGTTGAAGTTGAAGGGGAACAATTTGTCTTAGGCGGTGGTCAGGGTAGTACCTTTGATGTGGTACAGAACCAATTTACTGATGGTGCTGAGGATGATAGTTCAACCGAGGTTGTTTATTCTTCATATTCGATTCTTTCAGAACGCGAAAAGGAATATTATGACAGAATTGTATCTACACCTATTGGTGAAACAGAGTTTACTATTGAATATTCACCTTATTTAACTAAAGAAGAATTTGCTGCAATCGACTTCCGTGCAATTTTGTATGCAGTTTCATTTGACCACCCTGAAATATTCTGGTATCACGGTTATTCTTATAAGTATAGATATAAGAAAAGTACTAATGAGGTTATGAGTGTAATTTATACTTTTATGCCTCCTTATGTAGTGAATACAGAGGAGCCGGTTTATGCGGTTGAGGATTATGAAAAAATCAATACAGCGATGTGGGATGAATTTCACAGAGTTGCTGAGGAGTTGAATTTGGCAAATCGTACACGGTATTCGTTCGTAAACGCACTTCACGAATATCTTTGCGTTTCTGCTGACTACGTTATAAACAATAGATCTTGTTTTGATCCATACGGAACACTTGTAGAAAAAGAATGTGTATGTCAAGGCTATTCGGAAACATTTAAGATGTTCTGTGATTACTACGGTATTCCTGCTGTTTGTATTACAGGTGATGGCGGTGGACCGCATATGTGGAATGCTGTGATGATGGAAGACGGACTTTGGTATGTTATGGATATTACCTGGGATGACGGTGGTGATGAGCCTGATGATGTTTATAAAACCTATTTTCTTATAAGTATTTATACAACTCCTCCTCATAGTAGTCGATTCGATGAGTCACATATACCAGATGTCCCTTCTTACAAACCGGAACTTAATTATGCTACCAAGGCATACGAACCTGTGGATTCAAGGAATTTTAACGCAACCTATAATTCTTGTGTTTATGAAGATAAACAATTTCTTGTACTTTCACAATTTACTGCACCTGACCATGAAATTTGTTATAATGGTTTTTTAGTTAAGGATATTCTTTTTAAAACCGGGGAGCAATTTACAACTTATGATGATAAAACCTGGACAGTTATTATTGCCGGCGATATTGACGGAGACGGTTTAGTAACAAATCTCGACAGGGAGCTTGCTACAACTAAAGCTATTAGTGATAATACATCTGTTGAAACCTTACAAGATTATGCTAACGATGTAAACGGAGACGGTGTTATCGATGTTATGGACATAATGGTAATTCAACTTATGCATACCGGCAATGCAAACGATTTTGAGTTGTAACAGAAAACAAATATATCAGAAAGTTAATTGCGGAACTCAGTTAGTATTTTAAGTGAATAATAAGAAAAGCTCTGTAATTTCATCAGTTGAAATTGCAGGGCTTTTTTAATTCTTGTATAACTGTGTCTTTGTTGACAATTTTCGTTTGCAATGATAAAATTTGGCTTGAGAGTTTAAAATTATTAAATGCGGTGGTAAAATGAAAATAAAGAGATTGTTTATTGTAATTATTATATCAGCAATTATTATTACGATGTTTCTTTTCTTCTGGCATCCTCTCCTTAAGGATGAAGTGTCTGCTCTTACTGTTGCCGATACTGTCAGATTGAATATAAAGCAGCTTACACAGAAGCGCTGTCTTGAAAAGGGGATTTTTAAGGAAGAGAATTTTTGTACAATGCTTTGTGTATTGCCTGTAGAAGATTATGACACTGTTACTTACGATGAAATTCTAAAGTACTTCCCGGAAAGCTGTACTGAAAACTACTTTGCGGTACTTGTTATGTTCGAGGATGAAGGAAAATTTGTTTCTGTAAAGCATATTACCGGATTTTATAAACCTTTTAAAGAGCAGGTTAGTGCCTCTGCAAGGGCAGATATGCGAGAAAGAATTTTAAATTATTTCAATAATGCACAGCTATCTCAAGGCTATGAGTATTTTATTGACATTATGTTTAAGTGTGCCCAAACAGGTGTTTTTGATGCTAATGCTTCTGCACAAAAAAATTCTGATGCTTATCAATATAGCGAAAAAGCTTCAGAAGATTATGAGTCATATGAAGAAATGTATGACAATGGTTATTATTACGATGGACATTATTATGAAAATGATGATTCTGATAATCTCGATTATTACATTTATGCACCTGACTCCGATGAGGACGAGGATTCTTTTTGGATTTTTGAGAGAAGCGATGCAGATAATGCATATGACCGTGGTTATGAAGAGGGGCTTTTAGCAGGTGAACACGATTCTCCTATGGAGAATTGGCACGGCGGTTCAGCAGAGGTTGATGATTACGAATACTATGAAGGATATATTGATGGTATTAATGATTCCGATGGGTACGGCGATAGTTACGATCCGCCAATTGTTGATGATGGCAGCTATGACCTGGATGATTTCTATTCGGATAATGATTCAGGTTATGAATTTGAAAATCCTGATGTTTACGGTGATGTAGATTTAGGAGAACTTCCTGATGTCTATGGCGATTTTGATTATGGCTATGATGATTATGGCTATGATGATTACGGCTACGATGATTACGGCTATGATGATTATGGCTATGATGATTATGACTACGATGATTACGGTTATTAAATTTCAACAGAAGGAAAATTTTCCTTGACAAATAAAATTCTTGGTGATAATATGAATCTATCAATTTTCAGGAGAAGTAATTATGACAAAGTCTTTTGCAGCTATTTCATACTATTATTGCTATTACTTTGAAAACAGGTAATAGTGATTTGTGCTGCATTTATTTTGTTTTGAACCCTTGGCAGTAAAATCACTGTCAAGGGTGTTTTTATTTGGTTATTTTATTAAAGGGATGATAGTTATGGAAAATTTAACAATCGGAATTGTAGGTTTAGGACTTATAGGTGGATCTCTTGCAAAGGCAACTAAAAAAAATACGGAGCATAAGGTGTATGCTTATGATATTTCTGAGGATACATTGAGCAGAGCACTTAAAGAAAAAGCAATTGATAAAGAGCTTACGGAAACAAATCTTAAAGAATGTGATTATGTTTTTATTCCGCTTTATCCGGAAGCGGTAAAAGAATACATAACAAAAAATGCAGGGAATTTTAAAGAAAATGCAGTTGTAATAGATTGTGCCGGTGTTAAACGTTGTGTATGTGACGATTGTTTTGATATAGCCGAAAAAAACAATTTCTCATTTATTGGCGGACACCCTATGGCAGGTACACAGTTTTCAGGCTTTGAAAACTCGAAGGATACAATGTTTCACAATGCACCGTTTGTATTAACTCCAAAAGAAAATGAAGATATTTTAACACTTGCAAATGCCCGCGAGGTTATAATCTCAATAGGATTTGGTCGGGTTTCTGTAATGAGTGCAGAAAGACACGATAAATTGATTGCATTTACTTCACAGCTTGCCCATATTGTTTCTAATGCATACGTAAAAAGTCCTTCTTCAACTCAGAGAAAAGGTATTTCTGCCGGTAGTTATAAGGATTTGACTCGTGTTGCGTACTTAAATGAAACTATGTGGACAGAATTATTTCTTGAAAATAAAGATAATCTTATTTTCGAAGTGGATAACCTGATTGCAGAGCTGAAAAAATATAGTGATGCTATGAAAAATGATGATGCCGATACATTGAAACAGCTTCTTAGGGATGGCAGAGAGGCTAAAGAAAGAGCAGATTAATAAATAAACAACCTGTCAATGAAGTTTTTTGTAAACTCAAATGACAGGTTGTCTTTGTTTTTTACCGGTATTTTAGAAATAATAAATTAAAGGGAATTAAATTAATACAATTCATCGAGGATTTCAATTGCGTGAGCAATGCAACCGTTGTTGTTTGAACGTGTAACGTATTTTGCGACACCTAAAGCTTCTTCTGAGCCGTTTTCAGGAACAAATCCGGCATTTGCCGCAACGAGCATTTCTATATCATTATAGCCGTCTCCTGCGGCATAAGTGTCTTTTTTTGCACAGCCCATAAT
>JAFVWD010000220.1 GCA_017501865.1 Clostridia bacterium
CAGCCATAGCACTAACAGGACCAAGTGAAGTCATGACTGTGCTCTTCAGAAATTCATCTAATGAAAGTGAATATAAATATAAAGAGTATCACTGGTATACACAAGATTGGACAAAAGGGGAAATATATTCAACAGCTAAACCATATAAAAATAATTAGTTGAATTATTATTAGTAATTTTTATAGCATTATTTCTCTAGAGGAGGCTAATTTAAAATGATTCCCAATAATTTAAAGCATAAACCCATATATGTTATAGAAAACTATGCGAGCATAGACGGACAATATAAAGGTGAAGAAAATACTGATGTAAAAGGTTTATCAATAGGTAAAGCTCAATGGGATTCAAAGGAGTTCGTTCCGTCCGTTAAAGTGTGGCGTAAAAGAAACCGTTGGTCACCACAAAGTGAAGAAACCACACTTACTCGTGCACTTGATATGGCAACTTTAATAATAAAAGTGCTTGATAAATATTATAATGAACAAGATATTGAATCAATAGATACTGTTTTTGGTTCTGTAGAAATTCAGGAGCGAAATGAAGAACTCGAAAAAGAACTAAAAGAATATCTTCAAAAAGAGCAGAATAAAAAAGATTTAAACACACATATTGATATATTATATCAAGTGCTAAACCGATATAAAGAAGAATCGGGGAAATTATTGTGTAATAAATAGATTTATAAAGTAGTTTTACATAGCATATAATAATAAATAAGTTCTATCATTTTAAGTTTTTACAAACTAAAATGATAGAACTTTGCTATTATTATTCACTTGTAATTATAATTGCGTCGCAGACCCTCCAATTCCGAATTGTTTCATTGACAGCGTCCTGTATGTTTCGGGAAAAGAATCTTTTTAATTCTCGGAACTAAAAAATCTATCCAGGTGTGGAAATATGCACCCTTGAGCACATTTTTTAATGTTTCACCCATAATTTTGGCTCTCTTTTCAAGTCCCGGATAAATATCGGGGTACATAGTGATTTTGTTGCCGTCAAATTTAAAGGTGAGCAACCTTTTTGCTACAGCACAAAGAGGTCTTATTGTAACAGTCAAGGTGTTTTCGTCAACCCAATGAGCATCAGAAATAACCTTATATGTTATACCCGATAAATTAATTTCACCATTAAGGGCGGTGCCGTTCATACCTACGGGGATAGTGTTTTTAAATCCGCCATCCTCACTCCAGCTCATATGGAATCCGTACTCGTTGAACTTAAAGCAGATGTCAGTCATATTACCGCCGTGCTCTTTTAAATAGTAAACAACAGGCATAGGCAACGCACTTACTGGTAAATGGGCAGCTTTATTAACAAAAATCGGCTTTCTCAAAGAATAAACCTTGCCGTCTATGTCCTTTTCTAAGGAGCTTCTTTCAGTAACTGTAGGGGCGGCTTCAGGTGTAAGAGAAATCTCTACTGAGCTTTCAGTATCTGTTTCATCTATGAAAGCATCCTTTATGTGCTTCCAAATAATATCAAGGGTTTGCTGAAGATTTGAGTTTGAGCCTGTTGTAATAAGACAAGCATCATAATCAGGCATAGCAATTGCATATTGAGAATAAAGCCCCTCGCAACGGTAAGTGTTTTCCATACCGGCACATCTCCAAAAGCCGTAGCCGTAGCCTGCTCTGCTGTCAGATTTTGACTGAGAGGTAGAGTTATCGTTCTGGTAGCTTGTGGCTTCTTTTGTCCACCATTCGGGGATAACCTGCTTTTCACCGAATTTACCATTGTTCATATAACAGAGAATAAGCTTGGCTATGTCCTCTGTTTTTAAAAACAAGCCCCATCCGCCAGATTCAACACCGTCAGGCGATTTTTCCCATACAGGTACATCTATGCCAAGTGGCTCAAAAAGTCGGGGAGTTAAAAATTCTGTTACAGACATCTTTGTAACTCTTGTGAGTGCCTGAGCGGCAACGTGAAAGTTGTCGTTTATATATCGCCAGTCGGTTCCGGGCTCAAATGCCCATTTAGAATTAAGAAAAAGCCTTATCCAGTCATCGTCACTTCTGCCCTTTGTAGAAGCCGACTTACCGCTTGTCATTGCAACAAGGTCAAGAATCCTGAGCTTTTCTAAATAGGCATCCTTCTTTTTCGGCTTGTAATCAGGGAAGATATCAAGGAATTTAGTGTCCTTGGTTAAAAATCCTTCATCAAGAGCAAAGCCGTACGCAGTTGCAAGAAAGCTTTTACTGACAGAGTACACCATATGAGGGTCATCCTTTGTAAGAGGGGCTTGCCAGGTTTCGCAGGCAACCTTTCCGTGACGTATAAGCATAAAGCTGTGTACACCACAATCTTCACGTTCAAATTCTTCAATAAGCTCTTTAATAACCTTAGATGAAACTCCTGCACTTTCAGGCTTTTCAGCTCTTACCAAATCTTTTTTTGTAAGTGTTACCATAAAAATTCCTCTCATTTAAAACAGGCACCGGGCATATACCCGATGCCTTATTTTAATTATTCAAAATCTTTGTAGTCTTTAACGTGTTTTGCCTCAGCATCATCATAAATACTTATACTTCTGAGTCTTACACTTGTAAAGCCGTGCTGTTTTTCCATTCTGTCAGCAGTTTCTTTCCATTTAGCAGAAACATCAACAATTTTGTTGAATAAATCTTCAACAGGTTCAGGACAGCTGAGGTCAGTTGATTTAGCACCTGAAACCTCTACCATTCTCTTAAGAGCACCCGGCTGGTCCATAACAGGACAAGGACGAAGCATATTTGAACTGAATGGCTGACGTTCTCTGTAAGCCATAAATATAGGGCTCTGAAGAGCATCTATAAGGTGCTTTTCTTTTATATTTACATTTGAGTAGTGAGCGAAAACGCAAGGCTCACAGTCACCGTTTGCACTTATGTGGAAATATTGCTTACCACCTGCAACACAGCCGCCAACATATTCACCGTCGTTAAAGAAGTCGATTGTGAAGAGTGGTTTCTGAGCGCCCTTCTGGAAGCGCCATTTTCTTATCTGATTGTACATAAGCTCACGTTGCTCTGCAGTTGCCATAAGCTCGTTTGTAGCATCGGCACCAACAGGAACAAATGTGAAGTACCAGGCAAAGAGAACACCCTGGTCTATAAGGAAATCTGCATATTCGTCAGAAGCGATAACATCTGCATTCATTTTTGTGTAGCAAAGTGATGCACCGAAAGGAAGTCCGCGTTCTTTGAGTCTTGCCATAGCAGCAAGAACCTTTTCGTAAGTACCCTGACCACGACGTGCATCTGTTGTTTCTTCACTACCCTCAATTGAAAGTGTGAGGAACATATTACCAACACGTTTTAATTCATCTGCAAATTCATCATCAACTAAAGTACCGTTTGTGAAAGCAATGAAAAGGCAATCAGGATGCTCTTCGCATATGCGGATAAGATCCTTTCTTCTCATAAGCGGTTCACCGCCTGTGTAAAGGTAAACATATGTACCTAATTCCTTACCCTCGGTAATGATTTTTGTAATGTCATCATAAGTTAACTGACTTGCTTTTGAGTAGTCTGCAGCCCAACAGCCTGTACATTTTAAGTTACAAGCAGTTGTAGGGTCTAAAAGAATAGCCCACGGAATGTTGCAGTCATATTTTGCCATAGATTCTTTTCTTAAATCATAGCTCTTTACAAAGGCACTTGTTAACGGAGGAACAAGCTTTTCAATGACATCAATGTCAGTATACTCAATAATGTGTCTTAAAAAGTCTGCCCACGGGTTGTCAGGTCTTAATAAGCCCTCTTTAAGTCCGTTAAGAACTTTTGTGTAAAGCTCGTTATTTGCGGTAAGTTTAAGCCCTTTGTCGATTAATTTAATTGAGTTAGTGTTAACATCTTCCTTAAGATATTTAACACCTTTTTTTACAGCCATCTTTACTGCAGTGTCTTTGATACCCATTTTTTTCATCCTTATCTCAAATATGTTATAATCTATTTTTTCCGAACAACTCGGATAATTTACATTTTTATAAAGGCAATTCCCATATTTCAGTCTGTTTACCGTCGAAGGTTGCGTGACCGCTTAAAGAATCCTTCTGACCTTCACCGTAAACGTGAAGAGGAATTGTGTATTCTGCATAGGTTACATAACCTGCCTGATTAACTTTAATCTTGATAGTCGATCCGAGGTACTGAATCTCACCCTTTGTTATAGTCATACCCATAAGGTCGATTGAAGCAACATTCAGGTAGCCTATACCACTTGAGTTATGAGGCGGAACATCTGTAGGACCGCAGGTCTCGCGTACCAATGTGACAGTCATAACTGTGTGGTTACCCTCCTGGTAAGCCTTTGCTGAAGAAACACCGGAAGGTGAAAGTGAAAACTGACCTGTTTTAGGAAGCAGAATCTGTACATTTTCGCCGTCAGAGTTTGTGGCAGTACCACCATTAAAGCTTAATGTCTGGTCGGTAGGCTTAACAACTGCCGAAACGAGCGAGTTTGCAACAACCTTACCAATAGAACCACCGGTACACTCAGTTATGTTTGCTTCAAATGCCTCGCTCTGGTGAACCTGTAAGCTACCGGAATAGCCCTTGGTTTTGTTAATAGCAGCAGACATTCTTGAAACAATTTCTGCTTTGCTCCACGAATACACCGTAGGTGTTGGGGGCTGTTGAGCCTGAGTTTGTGCCGGAACGGGTGTCTGCGCAGACTGAGTAGCTGGTGTGTTCTGTACACCCTGTTCACCCTGAAGGTTTTGCGTAAAGTCCTGCGGAAGAGTAGTATCCAAAGGAGCGAAAAGCGCTGAATCAGTTGAAAGCGGTGCTTGCGGGGGGAGTGTTTCATATGTATATGAAACATAAGGAGTAGTAGGTTCGTCCTTTTTATTGTTGTTGGATGTCTTAATGTATGCAACAGCAACAACAGTTATGCTCAGAAGAATAGCAATTACAGAGACTGCCTGTATATACAAATCTTTTTGAGCAAATTTTAGGAACTTCTTTAACATTATTTTCCTCCTGTTACAGAAAATAGTCGTTTTTTTCCCGAAACAATTACGTTTATTAAAGAAATATAAAAAAACGCGGGAAAGATGCTATAAAAAAGCAATATACAGCTATATTACTACATTTTTTGAAAAATTACAAGTAATTTGACAATAAATATTTATAAGTGTATAATTATTTTAAGAATTGTTTATAAGGGAGGAGTGTTGTTATGGTTAATATTTTAGTGGTTGAAGATGATGCAAAGCTCAATCAGATAGTTTGTGCCCACCTGCAGAAAAACGGGTATTCAGTAAAGGGCTGTGCTACTGCA
>JAFVWD010000221.1 GCA_017501865.1 Clostridia bacterium
ATGTCTCCGTAAACTGCACTTGATTCCTTTACTTCCGGAAGCATACTCATAGGAATACCAAGCTTATTGCAAAGAGTTTCATCCCACTGCAATTTTTCAATATCAAAAAGCATAGTTCTTGACGCATTACTATAGTCAGTAACATGAACCTGCTTGTTTGTAAGATTCCATATAAGCCACGTTTCAACAGTTCCGAAGCAAAGCTTGTTTTCATTGGCAAGAGTTCTTGCTTCGGGAACATTGTCTAAAATCCACTTTATTTTTGTTGCTGAGAAATAAGCATCAATCAAGAGTCCTGTATGCTCTTTTATATATGGCTCCAGTCCCATTTCTTTAAGTTTTTCACAAATAGGTGCAGTTCTTCTGCACTGCCACACAATAGCATTATAAACAGGCTTACCTGTATCTCTTTCCCAGCAGATGGTTGTTTCACGTTGGTTTGTAATACCTACCGCGGCAATCTCTTCAGGATTTATATTGCCGTTTTGCAAAGCAACCTGCAGGGAATGAAGCTGTGACTCCCATATTTCGTAAGGGTCGTGCTCAACCCAACCGCTTTTCGGATAAATCTGAGTAAATTCAAACTGTGCCTTTGAAACTATTGAACCTATTTTGTCAAAAACAATCGTTCTTGAGCTGGTAGTTCCCTGGTCAAGTGCCAAAACATATTTTTTCATATTTATCACCTATCCGGAAATTATTTTATCAATCGTAGCTGAAGCTGCTGCAGATAACACCGTTTGTTGTTACATAGTGAACATCTTCGAGTGTAAAGAGACCGTTCTGTGCACTCGGAATATAAACATCTGTTTCGTAAGATGTTATGTAACGCTTAATGAGTCCTGTTTCAACCTCGAATTCTGCAACAAGGAGAGCATTTTTATAACAAATAACCTCTGTTCCGTCTGCAATTCCTGTAAGAATTGAGTTCGCAGTAGTTTCTGTTCTTGCTACAAGCTCTGTCGGGCTGAATACCTTTGCGTAGCTTGAATCATAGACATCAGCTTTTTCTACATCAGGAACAGCGATTGTAATAATAAGTGTTTTTCCGTCCTTACTGTATTCTGCACGAGAACCGAAAACATCGCGTGGTTCAAGCATAGAAACATAATTCTGGCCTTCAACACTTAAAACATAATCTGAGTTTTTACCGCTTATAATATATTCCTCTGAATCGTTTTTACCAACTGTTTCGAAAATCTTATTCATTAAGCTCTCAGTATTTGATGACTGTGTACCAAATATTTCAACTCTGCCAATAGTAAGATCCTTCATTTCAGTATCTCTGTTTATAACAAAGCCATATCTTTCTTCCTTGATTTCATTAAGACCTGTGTTGAAATATGCAATAAGCTCTTCTTCGGTTTCAAAAATATCGTTTCCGTCAAAGCCGTCAAAATAACCCGACGGCTGTAAGCTTATTAAGCCTGCAACTGCTCTTAATATCTGGCGGGCATCAAAAACAGAAATGTAGCCATCACCGTTTATATCGCAGAGTAAAAAAACTTCCTCGGGAATCGAACTGCTTTCAATTCCTGCTGCAATTCTCAATGCTTTGATTGCATCATTTTCATTAACTGCGCCATCACCGTTTATATCGCCTCTGAGCCCCTGTACTGATAACGCACTTGAAGAAATGCCCATCATAAAGCAAGAACTTATAATTGATACAACTAACAAAATAGCCAATACTCTTTTTTTCATTTTCTTTTTCCCTTCTTATTTTATTTTTTCAAGTATATTTTTTACAGAATCAAATATATAAGTAGGCTCAACATCTGAATTTTTTAAAATTTCTTCATCTGTTTCACCTGACATAACGAGAATTGAAGTAACACCTGCATTTACACCTGTTTTAACATCAGTATAAATTCTGTCGCCGACCATTGCAATATTTTCATAAGGTACTGCAGTTTCCTTCTGCAAAATATCTATCATAGTTCTGTCCGGCTTACCTAAAAACTGCGGACGGCGTGAGGTTGCATTTTCAAACACATCTGCAAAGCTTCCGCAGTCAGGTAAATACCTTCCACCCTCAATAGGGCAAACCATATCAATATTTGTCGCAAAATACTCTGCTCCGGCATCCAAAAGGTCGCAGACCTTGCGTATTTTTTTATAATCAAGCTCGGTATCATAGCCTAAAAGAACTATATCAGCATCCTCTTCCGTAATATCAACAGAATAATTTTTAAGTTCATTTTTCAGGGACTGTGTACCACACACATAAACCTTTTTACCCTTTTTATTATCCCTTAAAAACATTCCTGCCGCCATACCTGAGGTGAAAACATTTTCTTTTTCACAGGGGAAGCCAAGGTTTTTCATTTTTTCAACATAATCATTTGCATTTTTCGAAGAATTATTTGTCAAAAAAATATAATTTTTACCCTGAGCTTTTAAGGTTTCAAGAAATTCCTTTGCTCCGTCTATGGGGTCATAGCCTAAATTAACCGTGCCGTCCATATCGAGCAAAAAAAGCTTAATATCTTTCAAATCGTTCATTATTTCAATCCTTATCTTCCGAATAATTCATTCAGCTCTTTATATTCATATTTATTAATATTATCAATTTGTTCTTTTGTAACTCTGTAAAGCCAATTTCCTTCAGCAACACCCGGTGTGTTAAGACGAGTGTCTGAACCGTATCCCAGCAAATCCTGTACGGGGAATATTGTAAGGCCTGCATTACTTGCCATAATTGTTTTTATTATAGCTTTGCAGCCATCCTCATTCCAACGCTCATACGGACAAGAGCAATACTGCATAACCTTCTTTTTCATATCTTCAGGTGTTTCCCAAAGGTACCCGAGAAGGGTGTTATTGTCATGTGTTCCTGAATATGCAACGCAGTTATTTACATAGTTATACGGGCGATGCGGAGTATCCCACACAGAAAGAAATCCGAATTGGAAAACGCGCATTCCCGGGAAGCCACTTTCATTAACAAGCTTTACTACATCCTCGGTGATGTCGCCTAAATCTTCTGCAATAATAAGTTTATCACCCTTAATTTCATTTAAAGCATTTATTAATTTCATTCCCGGGCCCTTAACCCATTTACCGTTTTTCGCAGTTTTTTCTGTACCTTTAACCGCCCAGAAGCTTTCAAAGCCCCTGAAATGGTCTATTCTTATTCCATCAAAAAGCTCAAGAGCAAACATAACCCGCTCTTTCCACCACGAAAAGCCGTTCTTTTCCATTTCTGCCCAATCGTAAAGAGGATTTCCCCATAATTGACCATCTTGTGAAAAATAGTCAGGCGGTACACCTGCAACGTCTGTAAGATGATTTTCTTCATCTATTAAAAACATCTTTCTGTTGTAGCATACATCGGCGCTGTCAAACGATACATAAATGGGAATATCGCCTATTATTTTAATGCCCTTTTCATTGGCATATTTTTTAACTTTTGCCCATTGAGTGAAAAACTCATACTGAATAAAGCACCAACCAAAATATGTTTCTTCAGAATATACTTCTGTTGTCCATTCATTCCACGGTTTTTCGTCATTAACACTTTTAAGAGCCATAAAAACACAGAACTCTTTTAAATGGTTATGTTTTTCTATAAATTTATTTATTTCTGCCCGCAACTGAGAATCCGCTTTCTTTGAAGCTTTAACAAGAAGCTCAACACGGTCTTTTTTCAAACGGTCAAACTCGCAATAATACGGTGTTGTCTGTTTAGCAGAATTTAAATCATCCTTCGACAAAAGTCCTTCTTTATAAAGCTCATCAAGATTTATAAAATAAGGATTCCCACCGAATGTAGAATATGATTTGTATGGAGAATTACATTCATCCGGAATAACAAAAGGCAAAACCTGCCAGTAAGAAAAACCGCTATCCTTCAGAAAATCTATAAACTCGAAGGCCTCTTTACCGAAGCTTCCGCTTGAGTACTCACCCCAAAGTGATGAGATATGCATAAGCACACCGCTTTTTCTTTCCAAAAAAGTCACTCCTTATAATACACCGATACATCTTACATTATAACACATCGCATTATATTTTGTAAAGAAATATTGAAAACCTTACAAACTAAAATACAAATAAAAATTTATGCGAAATGAACAAAAGGAGCCGCAAATAAAATACACAAAAATAAAACGGACCGAAAAACCAAAAAGCTTTCTCAGTCCGTTTTCTGTTTTAGAAATTGCCGAAACGCATATTACTTATATTAAATAAATCTATAACATCAAGAACACCGTCATCGTCAGTGTCGTTTGCAGCAAAGTACGCTTCATCGCCCTGAAGATATTCAGTTTCCCCAAGACACATACCTCTTGATTTTTCGAAATCCTCGTCATTAACAAGTCCGTCACCGTTTATATCACCTTTAACCACAACAGTAACTTTTTCGTTAACCACCTGATTATCTGTCTCAGAAATAAGTTCAACCGTCATACCTGTCGCTATTATTGACTCGTTTGAAACCACTTCACCTTCTGAATCTCTGACAACAATATATGTCAAATTATTTTCAAGTGAATTTAAAAGCTGTTCTACTGTAGAGTTAATCTCCAATCCCTTTAATAAACCTTTGGTTTCATCAATTACAGCTCCGCTTTCACTTTTAGTAACGATTTTTATTTCTTCATCAGCAAGTGTAAGAACAACATCACCCGAAATAACGTCAGTTAAATTCATAAATGCGCCGTTATTATAGGTCCAACCGGTATATTTTCTGAATGCATCTGCCTCAGGTAATTCAGGAATACCTGAAACATCATTAAATGTCATACCTTCACTGTATTTTACTCTTATATTTATTATAAGACTGCTGTCACACGCAAGAAATTTAATGAAGATATGGCGATTACTGTCAAGCACGGTAACAGCATTTCTCAATGCACTTTCAGCATCATTAACTGCAGTTTGATTTGCATAAGGAATATCATCCTTATCTGCGCCCAAGGAAGCATCTGTGTTTGCAACAAGGTTTACGAATTCTGTCCAATCCGCCTCATCATAGCGCATTTCTTCGTTTCCTGCATTTATAATTGCATCTGCCTGAAGCTTTGCTTCATTATATCCGCTTAAATCTGCTGCCGGTGTTATTCCATCAATTGCATCCTTTAACGCATCTGATACAGAATCAATCTGTGCCTGATCTCCGACAAAAAGATTATTTTCTACATTCTCGGCAGCTTCAAGCGCCTCTTCAAGTGCTTTTCTACTGCTTGATGTATATTTTTCATTACTGTTGAGTATTCCCTCTGCAGTGTTTTTGTTGTTTTCAAGCGCTGAGTAATCTGCAAACTCTTTACTGAGTATATCACCCTCAATAGCTTCAAGCTCATCAATTGCAACATCGATTACACTCTGGTCATCCTTACTCAAATCCTTGTCGAGCGAAGAATCAGCAGCTGCAACATCTGAAACAAATTTCTGCCATGCAGCTTCGTCATATTTACCGTTATTGCCTGCATTTATGATTGCATCAAGTTTTTCTTTAAGCTCATTATAGCTGCTGTAATCTGCTTTTTCTTCAATTCCTGATTTTGCAGTCTCAAGATTGGTAAGAGCCTCATTGATAATATTCTGATTTTCTTCTGCTAAATCCTTGTCGAGTGCTTTTGCATTATCAATCGCTGTCTGTAAAGCAGTTCTTGAGCTGTCGGTATAAATTTTACCATCTGATAAAACAGCTTCCGCTTCTGCTATTTTCTCGTCTAAAGCAGTATAGTCCGCTTTGATTTTCATTTCACCTGTTGCAGTAACAAGTGATGCTTCCAAAGTGTCTATTGTATCCTGATCGCCTACAAGTAAATCTCTGCTTACTGCCTTTGCATTATCAAGTGCTGTCTGTAAAGCAGTTCTTGTACCGTCTGTATATGTTTTACCATCTGCCAAAATTGCCTCTGCCTCAGAAATTGCTTCGTCTAACTTTGTATAGTCAGCTTTTTCGTTATTACTGAGTATTGTCTGAGCAATTGTTAATTCTGTTACTGCATTGTCAACCGCAGTCTGATTTTCCACAGATAAATCTTTATTCAGGGCAGCATCTGCTGACTCAACACCGCTGACAAATTCCTGCCATGCTTCTTCAGAATAGCTTCCGTCATTGCCTGCTGCTATTATTGCATCCAACTCAGCTTTAAGAGAATTATAAACACTATAGTCAGCCTTTTCTTCAAGTGACGAAATTGCCTGCTGAAGATTTGCTGCAGCCTCATTAACAACTGCCTGTGAAGATGCCGATAAATCGCGCTCAACAGCCTTTGCAGTATTTATCATATCCTTTAAAGCAGAGGTTGTAGCATCTGTATATGTTGTACCACTATTCAAAAGTGCTTCTGCTGCCGCAATAGTATTATCCAATTCAGTGTAATCCGCTTTTGCTACAGACTCAAGATTTTCTTGCGCCGACATTAAAACATCGTACTGTGCATTAACCTCTTCCTGAGTATAGTACGCAGTACCGTAAATCATACTCTCAGGAATTGATGAAAGTGCGGTTCTTACTGCGGAAACACTGTCACTTGTGTAAAGCGCTCTTTCCTCAGAGGCTGAAGTAAAGTTTGCAAATTTGTTAAGCTCTTCATAAAGGTCTATAAGATGTCTTGCATCTGTAATAAGAATCTTAACCGGAATATGTGCGTGGTAATATGTTCCGTCATAGCTTGATGTAAGCTTCCAATAGAAGCTTGTGTCAATTTCGTTATCCTTTACAACACGGTTTCCGTTAACATCTGTCTCTTTGCTGTTGCCCTTAAAGGAAATTGTAGCATCACCATAAAAATCGTGGTAGGTTGTACTACCCATAAATTGGGTGTCTGATGTTAACAAGGTTTGTTGCAAAATACCGTCTGTAATAGTAAATCCGTGAACTGTATCACCCAAACGGCTTTTATATTGCCAGCCTTTAAACGACGTCACGTCGTTTGTTGTTGATTTTGCAGAACTGTCAAGACGCGAAATAAAATCCGCTGTATTGTTGTTAACGGTTGAAGCTTCATCCAGAAGACAGTTTGTACCATCACAAGCTGCATCAAATGTAAAGCTTTCAAAATTCGGTCTTACGGCACCCATAATATTGTACGAAACATTCTTTGCTCTGCCTGTTAATTCTTGCGCAAATGAGAATTTCTGATCATCTGTTACCTGAATGAATTTATAAGACGTGTTTGACAATTTGAAAACTGTGTGGTCGTTTGCTGTATCACCACTCGGGACATCTATTCCGTCTGTTGTTTCCCAGACTGTATCACTTGTTGTGCCGTTTGAAGATTGTGTTTCTGCATCAACACCTACAAGTTCAGAAAAAGTTCCTTTTACCGCAATAGTTGCTTCATCTACTTCACTCTGTCTTGATACGGGATACGGGAGTTGTTCACCAATATCAACCGCTTTAAAAGCAGCTTCAAATTCAGCCAATGATGCGGCTGTGTAAACATCTGAATGATTATAGTTACCGTTTGTATCTTTGCTGATTAACTCAAATGCTTTTTGACGGTAATACATATATTCTTCTGTATCTGCTAATTCTTCAGCAGCTGTTATATAATTGTAAACCGCATCAACCTGAGCTTGTGTGTAATAGGTTGTACCTTCTACCATTCCTTCAGGTATTGCTGCTATATATTTTTCATATTGTTCAATCTGCTCTGCAGAATAACCTGCAGGATTATTTAAAATGCCTTTAATCTTCTCAACTTCTGCTACAAGAGTACGAATATCCGTAACATCTAATGTAATTCCGTAAACAATATAGTTTGTAGGAACACCGCTGTTTTTTGCATCTTCATTCAAATACCATGAAAGAACATTATAAAATGTCTTTTGAAAACCAACACTTGTTTCAAATGAAGAAAGTCCGTCCCAATAATAGTTTTTATTACCACCGGAAACTGCGTTTGCATGAAGCTCATATTGACTTGGTATTGTTCCTTCTACGTAAGCTGATCCGGCAAGCTCAACTTTTTCCTGAGCATTGTCATTATCTGCAGTCCAGAAAGCTTCTTGCAAATTATAGTTTTCAATAAGCTCGTTAGTTGCTTCTTTCTGAGCTTCTGTAGGTTGAACATCAGGTGTACCGGTTAATGCTTGACCTGTGTACAAGCCTATTTTATCAAAATAAGTTGATTTTGACTGAAATAATTCATATTGATGCTGCAATCTTAAATTCTGAACAAAATAGAACTTTTGCGTTTCCTCTTTAAGTATAAATCTGTAGTGATTATCTACCCATACATTCATAAACGCGTTATCAGAGCTACCGTATCTTCTGAATTGACTGCCATCTGAATAATATTGGTACGTTTTCGCATCATCACCCGTTACTGTATACTGAGCATATTCTACATATTCAGCCATAGCAACAGGCACACTTGCAACAGCCACAACAACCGCAAGTGCTACCGCCAAAACCTTTTTCAATCTTTTCGACATAAACATTTTCCTCCTTCAATCTGCGTGAGTGAACACTCATTCAACTGTCATAAAAATGATTGTGCAGAATTGTTCTCTCATCTGTCATAAACTCGTACACAATCATATATTTTTAATCCGTAATCTTACTCATTTTAATTATAACTCAATAAAAACTAATGTCAATCAGCATTACATTTTTTAACATTAGTTTAACAAATTTTCAGGGGTTATTAACAAAAAATGTCCTTTCGGTTATAAACTAAACGAAAAGACATTTTAATTACAATTTATTATTTTTCACCGCTGTCTCTGTAATACTGTGTGAAAATTTTCGGGTGTGAGTTTTCTGCCCATAATCTCTCAGCAACAGGAGCCCAGGCTTTACTGAAGTCTTCGCATTTATCGCAAAGAGCATCAACATCTTCATTAATTAAATGGTCTGTGCTTTTTGCCCCTGTTTCTTTTATAATTCTTCTTAAAATTTGCGGATTTTCAAGCATAGGGCAAGGCATTAAATGATTATCATTAAACGGCTGACCCTTTCTGTAAGCCTGGAAAAGCGGTCTTTGAAGTGACTCTATAAGAGAAACATCATGTATATTGGAGTCCGAATAATGCACAAATACGCACGGTTCAATGTCACCCTTTGAATTTATGTGGAAATAGTTTCTGCCACCTGCAATACATCCGCCGACATATTCACCGTCATCCTGGAAATCCATAACAAATATAGGTTTCCCGTTTTTACCGTTACGGGTTCTTTTTAACCACATATACATATATTCTCTCTGCATAGGTGTGGGTATAAGCTCTTTTCTGCCATCACTACCCACAGGCATATAGTTGAAATAAAGTGCATATTTTACGCCCTTTTCAATCATATCTGCAAGAAATTCGTCACTTGTGACACTTTCAACATTTTTGCTTGTGTAGCAAACAGAAATTCCGAAAAGAATTTTATTTTTCTTCAAAAGCTCCATAGCTTTTATTGTAGTATCATATGCACCGTCACCACGACGAAAATCATTACTTTCTTTTGAGCCTTCTATACTCAGAGCAAGAGTTATATTACCACAACTCTTAATATTGTCACACAATTCCTGGTCAATAAGTGTTGAGTTTGTGTAAATTAAAAAAGTACATTCTCTGTTTTCTGAAGCGAGTGTAATAATGTCTTTTTTTCTTATAAGCGGTTCACCGCCGGTCAGCATATAAAAATGGGTACCCATTTCCTTACCCTGCTTTACTATGCTGCGCATTTCATCTAATGAAAGCTGGAAGGAATGGCCGTATTCAGCAGACCAACAGCCCTTACATTTAAGGTTACAGGCAGATGTCGGGTCAAAAAGTATTATCCACGGAATATTACACTTATATTTTTCACGGTTCGCTCTTACTGTTTTTGTTCCGTAAAACCCTGCATGAACACCTAAAGAAAGAAGAAGGCTTTTTATTAAATCTCTGTCAACATCTCTTAAAATGTTCTTTGCGAGAATTGTATGGGCATTACTGTCATCTAAAACTGCTTTTTTCATTTTAGCATAATTCTCTTTCGGGTACATTTTAAATGTTTTTTCTGCCACATTGAGTATCTTCATAAGATTTTTCTGTGGCTCTTTGTCTATATACTTCAAAATATTGGAAATAGCCTTATCTGCAGCAAAATGAACTATTTTATGCTCCATATTCCTCTTCCTCCTTTCATTTTACAAAACTAAGTCAATATTTTAACATACTTTACAAATTTTGTAAACTCCTATTTTATTTAATTATTAACAATTTTAACAATATTTATACAGAGCATTTTCTTGACTTTACACCCTATGTGAATTATAATAAAATTGATGTATTTTATAATACTTTTACACTCAACAGAAAAGGGGCTTTAAAATGAAAAAAACTAAAACAATCACTCCTGACGGAGCAAAGCTTCCCGGCAGAACCTGGTTTAACCTGTGTCTTTTCGGATTTATAGGTCAGGTTGCGTGGAACCTCGAAAATATGTACTATAACACATTTATGTACAACACCGTTTACGAAGGAGGAACTGTGACAGGAACACTTTCTTCCATGGATGCTATTACACTTATGGTTAATTTAAGTGCTGTTACAGCAGTTATTACCACATTTATAATGGGTAACCTTTCTGACAAAATGAATAAAAGAAAAGTGTTCATTTCCATCGGCTACCTCATATGGGGTGTTATAACAGGCGCTTTCGGCTTCCTTACAAAAGGAAATATTTCAAGTGCTTTCGGTATTACCGAGCCTGCTATGATTGTCACCGCTACTGCTGTTTCGATTATAGTTATGGACTGTATTATGACTTTTGTTGGTTCAACAAGTAACGACTCCGCATTCAATGCCTGGGTTACCGACGTTACAACAACAAAAAACCGTGCAACTGCAGAAAGCATTCTTGCAATTCTTCCTATTGCGGCAACAGTTATTGTTATGCTCTCGGGCGGTTTAATTGAAACATTCGGTAAAGGTAACACTGAGCAAGGCTACAAATATTATTTCCTCGGTCTTGGCGCTTTAGTTTTCATATGCGGTATTTTAGGTCTTTTCACACTTAAGGATTCAAGAAGCGGCGAAAAGCAGGTAAACACTAATTACTGGAAAGATTTGTTTTACGGCTTCAAGCCTTCTGTTATAAAAGAAAACAGCAAGCTCTACATTGCTCTTACCGCAGTGGGAATTTACTCTATTGCCGTTCAGATTTTCTTCCCCTTCCTTTTCATTTACCTTGACCACGGTTTAGGCTTTAATATAGAAGCTCTTTTCGGCTACATTACTACTCCTGTTTTAATTGTTGCTCCGTTTATTCTCGGAGGAGTTGTTCTCGGCATTATAGCTATAGGAAAATTTGCTGACAGAGTTGGTAAGAAAAATCTTGTTTTCATTGCTGCAATACTCTTTATAGTAGGCTTATTTGCAGCATCATTTGCAAAAACAATGGGACCCTTCGGAATTGCTGCTATTCCGCTTCTTGCAGGCTACGGACTTTTAGGAATACTCCTTAACTCAACTGTCCGTGACTACACACCTGAAGACAAAACAGGTCTTTTCCAAGGAATAAGAATGATTTTCTTTGTTCTTCTTCCTATGATTATAGGTCCTCAGATAGGTAAATGGACCTGTACCTTAGCAGGTGCCGGCTCTTATGTTGATGAAAGCACAGGTATGACACAGGCAGAGCCGTGTGCAGAAATGTTCCTTGCAGCAGCTATTGTTGCCGTATTTGTGCTCATTCCTCTTGTTATACTCCGTAAAAAGGGTATAGATAAGGTAGAAGGCTGATATCTTGAAAAATGATTGCAGAGGTGTGAACTATGAAATCTATTTTACTTTCTTCTCTTACAAAGGTTTTTAAAGATGTTGAACCTAACTTCGACGAATTCACTGAATTCTCTGTTTTAAGAGGCGAGGTTTTTAATTTTCAGATTGCTATTTTCCCCCAGAGCGATGAAGATTGTCACATAACTGTTGAAGTAGCATCAAACTTAAGAGAAGGCATTGAGGTTTTCAAGGTTATTGATATTCCGTCTTCATACTCCGCACCCGAAGACCATGACGATTTCCACTACGATACCTCAAGAGAGGCATTTCCTGACCTTTTAGAGCCTATAAATGAAGACTACACAGTTGACCTTGTAAAGGGTGAGTGGAACTGTCTTTGGTTCAAGTATACTCCTAAAATGGATTATATTGCAGGCAGCAACAGCATTACTGTTTTCCTGAAAAAAGGTATGTACGACGAAAATAATAAGCATATATTCAATCTGAGAACACTTCCGAGACAGCTTCCTATGCAGGATATGATTTACACTAACTGGCTTCACAATGACTGCCTTTGCACCTGGTACAATGTTGAACCGTTTACTGAGGAATATTGGCAGATATTCAGAAACTATGTGCGCAATGCCGTTGCTCACGGTGTAAATATGATTTACACACCTGTTTTCACTCCTCCGCTTGATACTGCCGTAGGCGGTGAACGTCCCACCTTCCAGCTCGTTGAGGTTGACAAGATTGATGTAGGCTATCGTTTCAGTTTCAGACATTTTGATAAATTTGTAAGAATCTGTACTGAATGCGGTATAAGATTTTTTGAAATTTCACATTTATTTACTCAATGGGGCGCAAAGGCTGCACCTAAAATTATTGCGAATGTCGGTGGTATACGCCGTCAGATTTTCGGTTGGGACACTTTAGCAAACGGAAAGGATTATGTTCAGTTCCTTGCAGTATTTGCAAAAGCGTTTACAAAAGAGGTTGAACGCCTCGGAATTAAAGAGGTTTGCTATCTTCATGTTTCGGATGAACCGAATGAGGAGCAAATAGAGGATTACAGAAAGGCTTCATATATTATGGAACAGCTTTTCCCGCACTTCCATTTTATAGATGCACTTTCAGACATAGAATATTACCGTCAGGGAATCGTGAAAACACCTGTCTGTAATGAAGATGTAGCTGATGTATTTAAACCGGAGGTCGAAAACTTCTGGACTTACTACTGTTGCAATCAGACTCACGATTTTTTACCAAACAGGACATTTGCTATGCCTCCTACAAGAAACAGAATTTTAGGTATGCTTCTTTACAAATACGAGGCTAAAGGTTTTTTGCATTGGGGCCATAATTTCTGGTACACTCAATATTCAAAAGAGCACATAAATCCCTTTGAAGTAACCGATGCAGGGGGTGCATTCCCTTCGGGTGATGCCTTTGTCGTTTACCCGGGTGCTGATCATAAGCCTATGAACTCCACGCGTCACGAGGTATTTTACGAAGGACTCTGTGACTACAGAGCTATGAAATACTTAGAAAGATTAACCTCAAGAGAGCACGTTTTAAAGCTTCTTACAAAAAATCTTGATACTGAGCTTACTTTCAAAAACTACCCTCATGATATAGAGTGGATTTTAAATAAACGTAGTGAAATTAACAAAGAAATCGAGATTGCTACAAGATGACCTTACTTGATATTTTTAAGACTAATTGTCGGGCAACTGCTTCTCTTTGTCCTGCAGCACCAACTCTTGCATTTAAAGAGCTGACCTCCGGAATTAACAACAAAAACAAAAACGGAACCATTGCCCGACTTTCATTCAATGATTTTTTTATTGATTTATATTTTATAGAAAACGGACCCTTAGCTTACGCGCCAAACACAATATGGCTCAGCGTAGGCTTTGAGTCTGTTTCTTTTTTACCTTTTTCAATATATGACATTCTTGCTTTTTACGAGTCTTCTGACTTCAAGTGTTATACTTACCCTTATATGTACTCACAAGAGGTTATGGTTCAGGCCTTCGGCGAGATAAATGATTTGTTTAAAAAGCTTATACCTGCTCTTACCGATATTTCTCAGAACGGTGTCAAGAAAAACAGACTTATTGACTCTCAGAAAACCTGCATAAATAAATTTGTTGATGATGACATTTTCAAAAAAGAAATAGAGATTATAGATGCAAGCCTCAGAATAAGAGATATGCTTATAAGAAATTACACCGAATCAGTAATAAGCCACATTATTTTAGGCGGAGTTTCCGATTTCTACAACGGGAACAAAGAAAAAGCAATAAAAAAACTCAGCAACGCAAAACACAGAACCCCTTATGAAGAAAATCTTTTAAAAGCTCTTTTAAACAATGAACTTAGTGACTTTGATGCTTCTCCATTCAGAGACAGTAATTATAAAAATTATCTTTCTGTTGCAAAAAAGCATACATACGGTCTTGGTGTAAGCAATTTTCTGAAGCTTATTCTTCCGATTGTTTTTCTTACCCCGTTTTCCGCACTTTTACTTTTCGGAATATATTATATTCTTTGTTCTTTTATGTTCAGGGATTCACTTGCTTTATTCAATTGTGATATATATTCACTTTTTTCACTTTTATTCGCAGGTTTTTTCCTTTCAGATATTCTCTGTTTTCACTTTTCACATAAGCTTTCCTACATTTTCACGCCAAAGAAAAAACGTGATTTGAAAAAAAATAAAGCAACAGTTCAGAAAAAGCCTTCAAAAGTGCTTAAATGGCTCTCTATAATAATAGAATCATTCATAATAATCATTCTGTTTACCGCTGTTAACAGCTCAGTAGCATTTTTCAGCAACAGAGTTTCTTTACCCGAAGATAATGTTTTCGTTTTAAGACAAGAAACTATTCGTTATGAGTATATTGATTCTGTTTACAAAACTGAAGGCTTTTATCTGAACGACTCGTTTATTGAAAATGAACACTACATAATAAAAACAAAAAACGATGAGATTATTAACCTTGTATATTATCTTGACGGCGATAAAACAAATTTCGAAAAAGAGGTTCTGCCACTTTTACAGAAAAATGGCTGTGAGATTAAAGAAATAAAATCTGAAAAAGATATAAAATAAAAATTCTTATTTGCGGCATAATTTTTTTGAATATTAACTACTCTGTTTTGTTGTTATAACAGAGAAAGGAGTTTTTAATGTTACAGTTAAAAAATATTGTAAAAACCTATGAAACAGGTGACACTACGCAAACCGCACTTAAGGATGTCTCTGTAAGCTTCAGAAGCAATGAATTTGTTTCAATTCTCGGGCAAAGCGGTTCAGGAAAAACCACTATGCTCAACATTATAGGCGGATTAGACCGTTACACAAGTGGTGACCTCGTAATTAACGGAGTTTCTACAAAGGAATATTCTGACTCTGACTGGGATTCTTACAGAAACCATTCTATAGGCTTCGTTTTTCAGAGCTATAACCTTATACCTCACCAGACTGTTCTTGCTAATGTAGAAATGGCTCTGACTCTTGCGGGAATTTCTAAAAAAGAGCGCAAAGAAAGAGCTGTAGCTGTTCTTAATAAAGTCGGTCTTCAGGACCACATTTACAAAAAACCAAATCAGATGTCCGGCGGTCAGATGCAGAGGGTTGCCATTGCAAGAGCGCTGATTAATAACCCCGATATTCTTCTTGCAGACGAACCCACAGGTGCACTCGACAGCGAAACAAGTATTCAGATAATGGATTTACTCAAGGAAATTGCTGAAGATAAGCTTGTTATTATGGTTACACACAACCCTGAGCTTGCTGAAAAATATTCTACAAGAATTGTAAATTTGCTTGATGGAAAAATAATAAAGGATTCTGACCCGTATAACGAAGCTGAGAAAGAGAATGAAAACGCACCTCGAAAAAAAGTTTCAATGTCTTTTCTGACAGCCCTCTCATTAAGCTTTAATAACCTCAGGACAAAAAAAGGCAGAACCTTACTCACTGCATTTGCAGGCTCTATAGGTATTATAGGTATTGCACTCATACTTTCACTTTCAACAGGAATGAGTCAGTACATAGAGGATGTACAAAAAGACACTATGGAGTCTTACCCTATAACAATAAATTCGCAAACCTTTGATACCTCCGGTTTTCAGGAGGAGGGTCCCATGAAGCCTGAGAAAGACACAGAAAACGAAGAAAAAACGAAGAAAAAGCCGGATGCTGTTTATACCGATTACCGTGCTATTGAACGCGAAAAGGAATTCACCTCAAGCATTAAGACAAATAACCTTTCTGAATTTAAAAAATATCTCGACAACCCCAAAAGCGATATTCAGAATTACTTAGGCGAAAACGGAATAGTTTACACATACAACATTAAATTCAGCACCTTCTCTTATAATCCCGAAAAGAAGCTGATAGACACCGATACTGAGCTTGAAGATGAAAACTCAAAAAATCCTTTCAGTAGCTTCGGCAATTTCTTTTCAGGAGATTCAGACTCAACCTCAAAAAACTTTTCTGAAATGATTAAAGGTGTCAATAATGAGCCTGTAAGCAGTATTATTACAGATAATTACGACCTTATTTACGGTACCTGGCCCAAAAAATACAACGAAGTTGTTTTGGTACTTAATCGTGAAAACGGCATTTCTGCTTTAAAGCTTTTCCAGTTAGGCTTTATTACCGAAAAGCAATACACAGATGCAGTAGAAAAAATTTCTGACGGAAAACCCGCTAAAGAAATTAAATTTGACTATGCAGATATATGTAAGCACACCTTTTATTTAGTCCCTGCGTGCGATATGTATATAAAAAATGAAAACGGGACCTTCACTAAAATAGAAAACTACGAGGATTACGAAAAAGAGCTGACCGAAAATAAAGTCAAGCTTAAAATATGCGGTATTATCCGCCCTAATGAGGATGCCGAAAACACCACTATTTCAACTCCTGTGGCATACACATCTTTATTAACTGATTATATAATTGACTATACAAATAAAAGTAAAATTGTAAAATCGCAGAAGAAAAATCCTGATATCAATGTTCTTAGCGGAACTAAATTTGAAGCTTCAGATGACGAAGAAAAAATTAAAGAGGTAACCTCTTACATCAAAAATCTCGATGATACAGGAAAAGCAAATTTATACAGAATGATGCTTTTATCAGGTAATTCCGACACATCTTCGGGCACTTCTTTTTCTATGCCTGATATTCCGTCTGTTCCTGTTATTCCTGATATTTCAGCAGGTGGTAATACACCCTCTTTAACACAGCCCGGCGCAGAAGACTTAACAGTAAGCAATAGTAAAGTGCCTACAACAGCTTCCCCTGTCGTACCCTCTACTGTTCCTTCTGATGTACCCTCTACTGCTCCTGTAACTACACCTTCCACCTCTCCTTCAACCACCGTACAACCGACAACGCAGGAGAGTGCACAGCCTACTACAACGGAGCAGAATTCTCAGGAAACAACGCAGGCAGTTACTACACAACCGCCAGAAACTACCGTTCCCACAACCTCTCCTGAGCAGGCTATAATTACAGGTCAGCAGCAAGCCTTAAACCAAGCAAATGCAACCATAGCAACGCAAGGAGAAATGCTCTCCCAGGCACACTCTGCCTTAGGTCAGCAAAAGGATGCTTTGACAAATGCTCAACAGGTTATTGCGGGACAGCAAAGCGCATTAATACAATCTCAGACACAGCTTCAGATGTTAACAGGCATAATTTCAAAAATGCAATATGCTTTTGATGAAATGTCCTCTATGACTGAAGAAACAAAGCTTGCCGAAAAAATGGATGAATGGCTGGAAGAAGAACCCGACAAAGAAACCTTGTTAAACATATACGACCAATACATTGGCGATGTTTCTTACGATTATAATATGTCGGAGTTCGGTCTTGTAGATTATTCAGCACCTTACGCAATAAGTATATATACCGACAGCTACGAGGATAAGGATGCAGTTGCTGCCTGTATTGAAAATTATAACAGCTCCCGTGATGAGGACTCGAAAATTGCTTACACCGATTATATAGCGCTCATCACCTCATCCTTAACAACTATCATCAACGGCATTTCTTATGTCCTTATTGCTTTTGTTGCAATTTCTTTAATTGTTTCTTGTATTATGATTGGCATAATAACCCACATTTCTGTTATGGAACGAACCAAAGAAATCGGTATTCTGCGTGCATTAGGTGCTTCAAAAAGCAACATTTCTCAGGTTTTCAATGCAGAAACTTTTATAATAGGCTGCTGCGCGGGTATTCTGGGTATTACAATCTCCATCTTAAGCCTTATACCCATAAATGCAATCATTGAAAATCTTACAGACATAACTGACTTGAATGCAAAGCTACCACCTCTCGCCGCCTTAATTCTTATCGGAATAAGTATAATTATTACTATTCTGGGTGGTTTAATCCCCTCGAAAAAGGCAGCAAAAAAAGACCCTGTTGTAGCTTTAAGAAGTGAATAATCAACTAAAAGGGGATGTAAAAAAAGCGCAGACCATATAAAACCAGATATAGCAAAGGGTTCTGTAGGTTGAATAAGCCTATAGAACCCTTAAAAAATATAAACAGACTAAAATTGATGAAAAATTTATGTTTTATACTATGAACAAACTTCGCCACTCGACGTACCATTGTACGCCTTCGGGCAAGCAAAATACAGGCTATCGCCTTGATTTTGCTCAGTTTGTCCATTCTGCATC